>JADFOI010000154.1 GCA_022562935.1 Acidobacteriota bacterium | reverse complement strand
GACAGCACCGAGCCTTTTCCGTTGAGTTCGACCGCCTGTTTGGCGATGGGTTCAAGCGCTGCTTGATCGATATCGACGAGGGCTAACCGCGCGCCTTTCTCGGCGAGACCGAGAATCATGGCCCTTCCCAGGCCCCCACCGGCGCCCGTGACGATCACCACCTTGCTGCTCAAGTTTTTCTTGGACATCGGTTGATTCCCGCTGGATCTTACATCGGATCTGGCCAGATGCCCATTTCCTGGTAAAAACGGATGGCGCCTGGATGGTACTCAACTCCCACATCCTTGGACATCCCCTGGATGGTGAACTCCGCCCACAGCGGACCGGTGATTCTCAGACCCTCGGCGTCTTCATACAGGGCCTGGACCACCAGATGGACCCATTGATCAGGAACATCTTTTCCGGCAAAAAGGGTGTAATCGTAGTACATCAGGTTGGTGGGGGCCACAAGACCGGTTAGCCCGGGAGTAGGGCGCATCAACTCAAAAGAGGTCCCGGGTACATGCTTGTTGAGTGCTGCAAGGGCCTGGGGGGAATCATCGAAAGAGAGATAGCGCACCCCTCCCAAGGCGGCCTCCATCTGGCTGGCTCCAGCGTCCCCCAGCGTCACGATGGCAGTCGGGACTTTACCCTGCATGAAAAGCTCCCACATCTGGGCCCGACCCGAAACAGGAACCTGCCGGACGTCCTCATAGCTCAGTTTTTCGGTGGCCAGAAAGCCCTCGAAAAGCACCTTGAACAAGGGAGCGGCCCTGAAGCCAGAGGGCACGGTTTTTCCCTTCAGATCAGCGACACTGTGGATATCGGAATCCTGAGCCACCAACAGACCCACCCGAAAGGGCATCAGCGTGGCCACCATTCTCAAATGGGGATTGGGATGGCCTTCAAAGAGTGCCTTGCCTTCCACGGCGAAGGTCAACTGGGCAATGTTGGCCACGCCGAATTCAAGTTGCCCAGCATTAACAGATGGGATGTATTGAATGGTACCCGCCATGGGCTGGGTCCTCACTTGCATATCACCCCTGGCGGAAACCACCTTGGCGATTGCCGTGGAGACCTGACCTGTGGAACTCCCTTTGGTGGTGCCGATGCCGACCATGTGGGCCGGCTCCGTGCAGGAGACCAAACAGACGGCCACGAAGACAAGAGCCCAGAACTTAAGCTCTTTGGAGGTGCGCATGCCACTCCCCTGTCCCATTCTTGGGCTAACCATAAACCTCATTCCAGATGGAAGTGAGTATAACGAGGAGGGCTATCTGCGGCCAGGAGAAATGCTTCGGTGGAGTGATATAATCCTGCCTCCGGAGGTATTTCCCGTCTGGGAGGGGGAGTTCGGGGACAGGCCCAAAATTCTAGGCTAACCTGTTGCGGATAAACACTTTTTTTTAGGGCTGGCACGGAATGAGTTTAGACAGGACGGTAAGACGGTAGTGGGGAGAAGTTTTTATGTCCCGGAAATCGATTTTTTCCTCTACACAATCTTGCAGATTTTCAGCGTGACCCTTTCTCAAAAAATTCCAATTGTACGGACACTTACGGAATTGGATTACAAAAATGACCTAGACCATTGCCTTAACCAGTTGCATCTATTTAACTTTTAACCGGACACTAGTGATTTGGGACTTTGAATTTCCGGCCTCCGGCCGGTTGTGTTCAGTCTTTTTTCTTCCGCCTTGTTCCTCTATGATAAAGGGACCTTGAGCAAGCTTTATTTTCAAGAGCTGGAAACCCCGCTCGGTACCTTGCTGGTGGTGGGAAGTTCCAAGGGGATCTGTAGGATCTGCTTTTCCGCCCAGTCTTTCAGGGACTCGTCTTCCTGGTTCAAGCGCCACTTCTCCTGCCTGCCTGAAAAAGGTTGGCAGCCGTCCCTTCGTGAGGCCATCGGGCAACTCACCGAATACTTTGAAGGGAAAAGACGTGATTTTGACTTGCCCTTGGACCTCCGGGGAACGCCTTTTCAAGTGGGGATGTGGCGGCAGTTGCTCAAAATACCGTACGGTTCGACGGCCAGCTACGGGGAGGTTGCCCTCCGAATGGGAAATCCTCGTGCCAGCCGGGCTGTGGGTTCTGCCGCGGGAAACAATCCCGTCTCGATTGTCGTCCCCTGCCATCGCCTTATTGGTCAAGACGGCTCGCTGGTAGGCTTTGCGGGTGGCCTGGCTATTAAAGAGAAATTACTGGGCTCCGAAAGCGGGCAGGCAGCCCTCTAGAGGGTACCCTCTAGAGGGAACCCTCTTGAGGGAAACCCTCTTGAGGAAAACCCTCCAGCGTGGAGTTCCAAAGGAGAGAACTTATGGCAGCCGAGGTCCAGGCAAAACTCAAGGGTGGGGAATTTCTGATCACCGCAAGTGATCCTCAGGATGTGTTCACTCCCGAGGATTTCACCGAGGAGCATCAGATGATTGCCCAGATGGCCCAGCAATTTATGGAGCGGGAAATCCTGCCCCAATGCGAGCGGATCGAAGATCAGGATCTGGACCTTACCGTTGAGCTGTTGCGCAAAGCCGCCGCCGAACTGGATCTTCTGGCCATTGATGTGCCGCAGAAATATGAAGGTTTGGGACTGGACAAACCCAGCTCCACCATTGTTGCTGAGAAATTGTCCCGGGTGGGATCCTTTGCCATTTCCTACGGGGCTCACTGTGGCATTGGCACCCTGCCCATTGTCTATTTCGGAACCGAAGAACAGAAACAACAATATCTTCCCAAGCTGGCCAAGGGGGAGCTCCTTGCCGCCTACGCCCTGACTGAAGCCACCTCAGGATCGGATGCCCTGGCCGCCAAGAGCACGGCTGTTCTCAGTGAGGATAAAAAGAGCTGGGTTCTCAACGGTGAAAAATTGTGGATCACCAATGCCGGATTCGCCGATCTTTTCATTGTTTTTGCCAAGGTTGACGGGAAGGACTTCAGTGCCTTTATCGTGGAGCGGAAGTTTGCGGGAGTCCAGGTGGGGACCGAGGAGAAGAAGATGGGAATCAAGGGTTCCTCCACCTGTATTCTGCTGTTGGAAAACGCTCGGGTACCGGTTGAGAATCTACTGGGAGAGAAGGGTAAGGGACACAAGATTGCCTTGAACATTCTAAATATCGGCCGCTACAAGTTGGGCGCCGGATGTGTGGGTGCGGCCAAGGCCGCCATTGGCGATTGCCTCAGCTATGCGGGCGAACGCCAGCAGTTTGGGCGGCCCATCGCCGAATTTGGGGCCATTCAGGAGAAGCTGGCCGAGATGGCGATTCGGACCTGGATCGCGGAGAGCATGGCCTATCGCACGGTCGGTCTCATCGACGCCAGGCTCCGGGAAGTGGACGTGGACGATCCCGGGCAGGCTCTGAAGGCCATCGAGGAGTACGCCGTGGAGTGTTCCATCGTCAAAGTGTGGTGTACGGAAATGCTGGACTTTGTGGTGGATGAGGCCGTTCAGATCTTTGGCGGCAACGGCTACAGCCAGGAATACCCGGTGGAGCGCTATTATCGAGATTCTCGGATCAACCGGATCTTTGAAGGGACCAATGAAATCAATCGCCTTCTCATTACCGGAATGCTGCTGCGGCGTGCCAAAAAAGGGGAACTGGCCCTCATGCAGGCGACCGAGCAGATCTTCTCGGAACTCACTTCTTTTCCCGAAGAGCTGGATCCGGAAGAGAAGCTGGCCGAAGAGAAGCGAATCGTGGAGAACGCCAAAAAAGCTACTTTAATGGTGGCGGGTCTAGCCTCCCAAAAATATGGGGAGGCCCTGACCGATGAGCAGGAGGTCGTCATGGCGGCGGCAGACATGATCATGGAGGTGCATGGGATGGAAAGCGGTCTGCTCAGGGTTTTAAAGATTGCTCAGAAGGGGTCGAAGGACCTGGAGCTGTATGAAAAGCTCATTCGCTGTTACATCCATGATGCCATCGACAAGATCAGCCTCTCGGGGAAGAAGATTTTGGGGTCGGTTTGTGAAGGAGACGAGCAGCGCACCTATCAGGCCGCTTTGCGAAAATTTTGCAAACACTCGCTGTTGAATTCCATCTCCATGCGACGGAATATTGCCGGCGCCCTCCTGAAGGCGCAGGAATATAACCTGTAGGCCAGCGAGCGAGCCTGGCCCGAGACCATTGGATTTTTGAAGAAGTTGGGGTCGTGAAGACAGATTCGATTCCGCAGCACCTATTTCCCACACCAGGTAAGAAGGCCACATAGGGCTGATACAATCCAAATCGCCCTTTCCTATGGATAAGTTTGTCGAAAAAGAACTCAACGGCTGGGGTCGCTATCGGGGTAGTCGCAGCCACATTTATCGCCCAGAGAAGGTCAATGGCATCGCAGCTGTTGTTCAGAGTCGAAAGGAAGGCTCCTACATTGGACGCGGCTTGGGGCGAAGCTACGGTGATGCGGCTCTGAACCAAGGCGGGGGTGTTGTCCTCACCGAGCGGATCAATCGTTTCCTGAGCTTTGAACCAAACTCCGGGGTGGTGAGCTGCGAAGCCGGGGTCACGCTCGAGGAGATCCTCAAAGTTTTCGTTCCACGGGGATGGTTCTTGCCCGTCACTCCTGGTACCAAGTTTGTCACCATGGGAGGCGCGGTTGCCTGTGATGTTCACGGCAAGAATCATCACCGAGACGGCTCCCTCTCCAACTTTGTTCTCGACCTGAAGCTCCTGCTGGCCGATGGTCAGCAGATTCGTGCTTCCAGAGACGAAAATTCCGATCTCTTTTGGGCAACCGTGGGCGGTATGGGACTTACGGGAATGATTCTCAGTGTGACCTTAAAGTTACGTCGCATCGAAACCGCCTTTATTCGTGTGAATTATCGGCGCACCCGGAACCTGGACGAGACCATGCGCTTGCTTGAAGAGGAGGATCAAAATTATAACTATTCAGTGGCCTGGGTGGACGGGCAAGCGGTTGGAGGTTCTCTGGGCCGCAGTATCCTCATTCGTGGGAATCACGCAACGGTTGATGATCTTTCCCCTCAGCAGGCCACCCAGCCGCTGGAGTTTGCCGATCGTCGTACCTGGACTGTTCCGCCTCAAGTCCCCAACTTCGTTTTGGATCGGTTTTCGATTCGAGCCTTTAACAGCCTTTATTATCGACGTTTTCGCCAGGACCCGGTGAACAGCATCATCGATTACGATCGCTTTTTTTACCCCTTGGATTCCCTCCTCGAGTGGAATCGTCTGTATGGTAAACGTGGATTCATTCAGTACCAGTGTGTCTTTCCTCCCGATACCAGCCGGGCTGCCCTGGTGGAAGTTCTCAGTCGTCTCAGCAAAGAGAAAATCCCCCTCTGTTTGG
Organism: Acidobacteriota bacterium; assembly: GCA_022562935.1. GTDB lineage: Bacteria > Acidobacteriota > UBA6911 > RPQK01 > JADFOI01 > JADFOI01. Next base: position 974 of record JADFOI010000154.1, on the reverse strand, counting down.
TTGTGCTGAAGCGATTTGGAGCTGAGACCGGATTGCTCTCGTTTCCCATGTCTGGTTACACACTGGCACTGGATATGCCTATGCTGGGTGCTCCGTTATTGAGTGTGCTTCATGAATTGGACCAGTGGGTCATCCGCCAGGGAGGACGCGTCTATCTGGCCAAGGATTCCTGTCTCTCCGCAGAGGCCTTTAAGGAAATGTATCCGCGTTTTGGCCAGTGGCAACGGATTAAGACAGAGATGGATCCGCAGAATCTGTTTTCCTCGGACCTTTCAAGGAGACTGCGGATCACAGGAGTGGATGCTTGAAACAGGTCTTGATTTTAGGCGCCACCTCCAGCATTGCGCGAGCCATCGCTTCGGAATTGGCTCGAGAGGGCGTTAGCCTCTTTCTAGGCGGTCGTGACTTGGCGGAGCTGGAACACATGGCTGCCGATCTCAATATTCGCTACGGTATTCGGGCCCACTATGGGAGCGTGGATGCCGAGGATTTTGCCGCCCATGAGGACTTCCTCGAGAACGCCATTCGCACACTTGGAGGAATCGATGGTGTGGTTTTTGCCATAGGGTATCTGGGAGAACAGCCAAAAGAAAGTGCTGACCCGGTAACGGCCCTGAAGATCATGAACATCAATCTCAGCGCCGCGATATCGCTTCTTGCACCGATAGCGAATATTTTGGAAAAGCAAGGTCATGGCTTGATCATGGGTCTTTCCTCGGTAGCCGGAGACCGAGCCCGTCCAAGTAATTATGTCTATGGTACGGCTAAAGGAGGATTAACTCTCTATCTCGATGGCCTAAGGAATCGCCTGGATCGTCAAGGGGTGAAGGTCATTACCTTGAAGTTGGGGTTCGTAGATACGGAAATGACCTACGGGAAGAAGGGTCTGTTCCTGGTGGCTTCTCCTGAACAGGTGGCGAAGTCAGCCTGCCAGACACTGCAAAAGCCATCTGGAGTCTATTATTTACCGCGCT
>JADFOI010000041.1 GCA_022562935.1 Acidobacteriota bacterium | reverse complement strand
CAGAAGCCCGGTCAGATTCGGGGCAGGCTGCATCAGTTCGAGATGGGCCCGAGGCACATGCTCGTTGAGGGCTGCCACACTCTGAGGGGAATCATCGAAGGAGAGATAGCGCACACCGCCCAAAGCGGCGTCCGTTTGCTTGGCTATAGCCGAACCCACCGTCACAATGGCGGTCAGGACCTTACCCTGCATAAAAAGCTCCCACATCTGGTTGACACCTGAAACGGGAACCTGCTGGACATCCTCATAGCTCAATCCCTCGGTGGCCAGAAAACCCTCGAACACCACCTTGAAAAGGGGAGCCGCCCTGAAGCCCGAAGGCACAGGTCTCCCCTTGAGATCAGCCACGGTACGGATATCGGAATCCTCGGGGACCAGTAGACCAACCCGAAAGGGCATCAGCGTCGCCACCATCCGCAGATTCCGGTTGGGATGGCCTTCGAAAAGAGACCTGCCTTCAACGGCGAAGGTCAACTGGACAATGTTGGACACACCAAATTCAAGCTGGCCGGCATTGACCGGGGGAATGTATTGGTTGGTACCCGCCATGGGTTGGGTCCGCACCTGCAAATCACCCTGGGAGGAAACAACCTTGGCAATGGCCGCCGAAACCTGACCTGTGGCACCCCCTTTTGTCGTACCCACCCCGACCATCTGGGCTGGCTCGGCGCAAGAAGCCAAACAAGTGGCCGCAAACAGTAGAACGAATTTGGACAGTTGCATCAGAATCCCCCCGCTAGGGCGCGCTTCGCGCGCGTTCTTTAAGGTTTCAGGTTCCAGGTTCCAAGAGTCAGCAAAGAGTATCGAAAGGGGAAAAGAGGGTCAAGCTCGGAGCGTGCTTCGCGCGCGTTCTGCAGGTTCCTGGTTTCAGGTTAAAGAGTCCGTAGATTCTGCGAGTCGAATGTTTTTGTAGAAGGGGATTGTTCCCCTAATTCCTGACAGGAGTTTGCATGCCAACAATTAAACAGTTTGAAGATTTGGAGGTTTGGCGAGCGGCCCGAGCCCTCACCAAAGCAATCTACCGAGTCAGTTCCACCGGGCAGTTTGCACGGGATTTCCAACTCACAAATCAGATTCGACGCTCAGCGAACTCAGTAATGTCGAATATAGCTGAGGGGTTTGAGGGTGACGGAAACCGTGAGTTTCAGCACTTCTTAGCCGTTGCAAAGGGTTCCTGTGGTGAAGTCAGGTCTCAGCTGTTTATAGCTTTCGACCAAGGGTATGTAGCACTTAACGAATTCCAATCGCTCTGCCAAGAAGCCACAAAGGTGAGCCGTCTTCTCTCGGCACTGATGAAACATCTCCGTCAATCCCAGATGGGCGACAGAAAATACAAGTGACCTGGAACTTGGAACCTGGAACTTGGAACCTAATTTTTGAAGCCTGGAATGCAGACGTTCCAGGCTTCAAAAATTAAACGCATAGGTGAGTTTGCCGATCAGGGCCCGTTCGATCACTTCACCCGTGGTGGAACGCCGCTCATTGTAGATCAGGAAAAAGTCGCTCAAGGGCTTATGAATCCAATTGAATCGAATGTTGCTGCTGATCTCCTTTAGTTCACTGTTGTACTGAATGAGCGCGTTTAGAAACATCCGGGTACTGAATGAATATTGAAGGCCCGTGATCACCAAATCTGTTGAAAAGTCCCCTGTTGGCAGGGTGATGTCATTGTGAGTCCAGGTGAATTCGGATTCGAATCGATACCCGTGGCGAAAGCCGAATAGGAAGCGATAGGAATCTCGATTGCCATTGAAAAAACCACCGGTGGCCAGCCTTGCCTCCCCGCTGAACATACGGCTGCGATCGATCACCACTAGAGCGGAGTACTCCGAAAAGTCATAGTCCCCGGGTGGAATGGCCTCATCCGGCCGGATGAAAAAGGGCTCCGTCAGTCGCTCGAACCGGAAATCCCGACCCACTGAAAAGCTACTTCCGTTCTGAAAGTTCATTCCAAATCGTGTTTCCATCTGCCGGGTCTCCAGGGAACCCGAGGTGTCGGTGATATAGTCGACCCGATTCAAGACTCTGAACTCGCGAATCCAGGGAATTCTTTCCCCGGGTCGAGGAGTCCAAGTGATGCGTCCCCTGCTTCTTTCCATTCCTTTGCGGGGAACAAAACCGACCTCGGGATTGAAGTTCTCCCCAACAACCAGATACTGACCTTCCAGCACGAACCGTTGATCCGTCCAAGCGGTCATGATATTTCCTGCCATATCCTCGTTCCGCAGGCCAGGAGTCTCCGTCTTGAGGAAAAAGGAAGTAACATCCAGGTGGTTCAGGAAGTTGAAGTTTCCGTCGATACCGTAGGTACGATTATACTGACCGCTCCCCTCCTCTTTGTTGACGAAAATCCCTCCCACATCGGAACGCTGCAGGACATCACGACTCACCCGGATCACTGAAAAATTGGTGGAAGGTGTCTCCTCAAAGTCATCGGTCTGTAGGGAAAACAGGCCCAGTGTGTAAGGACCCATTCTTCCCGATAGGCGGGCACCTCCCAAAACAGGGATCAGGCCTCCGTCTTCAGAGATCCCGATGCGCCGGCTGAAGAAGGCGATCACATCCGAGTCCCTTCTCCGCACTCCTCCAATGCGACGAATACCACCCTGACGCCCAAACTGGAAGATGCTGGCGTTTTCCAGGAAGAACTCCCGCTTTTCGGGGAAAAAGAGACTGAATCGAGTCAGGTTGATTTGCTGATTATCGGCTTCCACCTGGGCAAAATCGGTGTTCAGAGTCAAATCCAGCGTCAACTGGGAACTGACTCCATATTTGACGTCAAGGCCCACCTCGGGCTTGAAATCGACGTCATCCCCTTCCAACCGCACCACAGGAGCAGAGAGATAGGGTTTGACCCGCAAGTTCATTCCCTGACGCAGTCCACTGATGCCTTCGAGTGTTCCTGCCTGTGAAACTCTCGACATGCCGAAAGGGAGTGGAACGGGAGACCAGTGAGTTTCTTCGTTCTTGCGACGGATGCGTCGAGAGAAGTTCACTCCCCAATTGTGGCTCTCGGCTTCGTGAAATCGTAAACTCTTGAAAGGAATGGCGATCTCGGTCTGCCATCCAGCCTCTGTAATCTTGCTTTGGACGTGCCAGATCGCATCCCAGTCCCGGTTGTAGCTGCTCCCATCGCTCCCGACCTGGCTGTCGGACTTGGCACCCTGGGGATTGGTGTTGAAAACAAATCCATTGCGGTTATCGTCAAAGGTGTCCAGGAGGATTCCAAATCCATCGTCGTCGAATCCGGGAAAATCCCGATTGACACGATTCACAACCAGACCCTCCGGACCCGCTGAATCAAAGCAATAGACTCCGACATAGAGATTTTCATCATCGTAAAGCAGACGTACCTCAGTACGCTCCGTGCTGGGCTCGCCTGTATGGGGATTCTGCTGAATGAAATCGGTGGCGGGCTCTGCCAGTGCCCACTCCTGCTCGTCCAACTCCCCGTCGATGGTGATCGTCGATTCCACACGCAGGGCCGTGATGGTCTTTTTTGCCTGCCGAGTATTTTGTGGAGCGGCGGGCGGCTTGGCCAGGCCCGTGGTCAAGCACAGCGTAAGCAATGGTAAAAAACCCAGACACCCCCCTCTCACACTGTTTAATACGTTCTTCACCGCTGGGCGTTCCCCCCCCCGCTGGGCTTTGGCCTTTGACAGATTTCATCCAATCTAATAAAATATTTAGATATGACTAAATATCAACAAGGCATCGAGGGAAATATGCCTTTCACATCAAAGCAACGCCATCTCTATTCCTTTGTCGCTCAGGTTAGCCTCTGCTTGCTCTACTCGGTCGTTTTCACCCTTGTACCTTGTTTTGCCCAAGAGAAAGTCTCACCCAAACCCGAACTGGTGACTGATCGGCCAGACCAAACAGAGTCCAGTGTGGTAGTGCCTCCTGGATATGTCCAGGTCGAAACAGGCTGGAGTCTATCACGCAATCAGGAGGGCGGCATCCGCACCAACACTCACGCCTTTCCGGGCACCTTGTTTCGCATTGGCGCTCTAGATCGAGTGGAACTTCGCCTGGACTATGGCGGCGCCCTTTGGGAACAAACCCGAGACGATGGGCAGAACACCCACTTGAGTGGCTCGGGGGATATGGGAATCGGCGCAAAACTTTACTTTTGGGAGGAACAGGGCTGGGTTCCGGAGGCCGCTCTCCTGGTAGGAGTTTCTCTGCCTGTGGGCAAGGAACAATTCTCTAGTGGTAGAGCCGACCCCTCCTTTAGGCTCAATCTATCACACACGCTTTCCGATCGTCTCTCTTTTGGCTATAACCTGGGAGCAACATGGGAATCAACCCTGGATGAGACAAACGACCGCGATACCCTTTCATTATTCAACTATACCGCCGTCCTGGGAGTGAGTCTCAGCGACCGAGCAGGTCTGTTTGCGGAAGTGTTTGGGGATATCCCTTTTAATGCCAAGGGCGGCCCCAGAAATTCCGTCGATGGTGGGCTCACCTACCTGATTCGGGACAACCTCCAAATCGATGGTGCAGCCGGGTTCGGCCTCTCGGACAGCGCTGACGACTGGTTTGTTGGCCTGGGCATCACGGCTCGATTCCCCCGGTGACCGGCTGCTTCCCAGTGCTGGCCCGGATAATGCATCAATTCTCTACTGCACCGACGAAATCATCCGGCGTGCTGCGCCGCCCGTGCGACCCGCAAGCGGGTGCCCCCGACCACGATTGGGAGGAGCTTGAGGAATATGGCAGAGACCCTCCGGAATGTGGGAGGGAACCTGAGCCTCAGGTGCCGAACGGCCCGCAGGCTAAAGCCTGCGGCTCTGACAGAGTAGCGGGGAACACTCGAGAGCGGTGGGTTAACGAGGGACAAACAGAGCCGTGGGCTTTAGCCCACGGGCTTCCCCAGAGTAGGATTCATTTCAGAGACTAGAACTGTACGGGCTAGAAACGAAAGCCTAAAGGTTACTGGTAGGACTCTTTGATCCAGCGTTCCACAGTTTCTTCCGGATTGCGTATGCCATCTTCGTCGATAACAAACTGCTTCTTGCTTGAAGTCTTGCGCAACAAGTTGAGTCCATGCTCATACTCCTGAAACAAATCAGCACAGTAGGTGAACAGATCGGTGTTCATTCCCTCGGCCGTTTCGGTGATCAATCGGGCAGCTTCCGGCGTAAACTTGATGTCAATGCCAAACTTGCCACCCAATTCCTGCTCCACCTTGCCCAACTGAAATTCCAGAACCTTGCCATGGTACAAGGTCGGATCGTCGAGGAGCTCCTGTAGCTTTTTAGCCGGGTTGAGGACCATTTCTCTGCCCACAATGAACTCCTTCACCTCATGATCCGGCAACTGGTACTTGTATTCACGAAAGACCCTTTCGCAAACCGTGATGAGGCCACGCGCTCCGATCTCCTCGGTTGCTGCTTTCTCTGCAAGCGCCCGCATGCCCCGGTCGGTGAAGTAAACATCCACATCGTAGGCCTGAAAATCCCTCTTGTATTGTTTTAACAGGGAGCCTTCCGAATACTTCAGTATCTTGAACAGATCCTCTACCAACAAAGAGTTACAGTGCATCACCACCGGAAGCCGCCCGATGAATTCAGCCTCCAAACCATACTCGATAAAGTCCAACGACTTGACCCTTTCCAGCAGGTATTGCACTTCTTCGGCAGATCTCCCGCTTCCCATGAACCCGATCTGTTTGGAACCGAGTCGCTTCCTGATAATTTCGGTCAGTCCGGTAAAAGCTCCGCTCACGATGAACAGAATGTGCTTGGTGCTGATGGTTTTTTTCTCCACCTGCCCTTTGGACTGAAATTCCATGAAAGCCTGCATTTGACTGGCGATGTCGGTCGGGGAACGCAGCGGAACTTCCGTCTCTTCCATTAACTTGAGGAGCCCTCGCTGAACCCCGTGGCCACTCACGTCCCGTCCCAGGCCACTCATCGGCGTGGCAATTTTGTCGATTTCGTCGAGGTACACGATTCCCGACTCGGCCAACTGGATGTCTCCCTCCGCCTGGTGCACCAGTTCTCGAATCAGGTCCTCGACATCTCCACCCACATAACCGGTCTCGCTGTACTTGGTGGCGTCGGCCTTGACGAACGGCACCCCTATGAGACCTGCGATGTTTTGGACCAGATAGGTCTTACCGACTCCCGTGGGACCAATCAAAATGATGTTTTGCTTTTTGTAATCCCGGCAGTCCTGTTCCACCGCACAGCTCTGGATGTGGTGGTAATGATCACAGATAGCCGTGGCCAGCACCTTCTTGGCCTCGTCTTGCTGAATCACGTAGCGATCCAGGTAGGCTTTGATTTGACTGGGTTTGTAGTCAAACTGAAGGGCCTGGCTGCGCCGTTGTGCTGCCTCGTCAACTTCATCGGTCTGCTCCTGTTGAGTCTTGGGAAAGATCTCCACCTGGACGCCCGATCCATACTTATTCTGAAGGAATTGCTTCAGCTCGTCAGGATTGAATTTCTTGTCAAATGCCATTTCGTGCTTCTTCTTCCTTTTCTTAATAGTAAGATCCCCTTCCTTCAGATGCAAGCGGAGCGCGCTGCGCGCGCGTTCCAGGTTTCAGGTTTCAAGTTCTAGGTTTGGGATTTTGAATTTCCGCTGACGGCTGTCAGCCCGTCAGCGGTAGTCAGGGGTTCACACGTAGAAATTCTTGTCCCAGCGCTGCTTGCGGAGGTTCCGGATCATCTCTCCGGAAAGTGCCTTTTGATCCGAGGCAGCCAAGTTGGCCTCAACATGCTCCACAGAACGCATCCCGGGGATGACCGTACTCACCGCCTCATGGTGCAGACAAAACCTCAAAGCCAGCTGGGGGAGGGTAGGAACTTCCTCTCCCAAGAGTTTGGTCAACTCCTGGACGCGATCGAGAACCTGGCGTTTCCGATCCCCGTTGAAATAAAAGTTGCGCCAGTCTTTTTTGGGAAATTTGGTTTCTGGAGTGATGGTGCCTGTGAGGGCCCCTTCATCAAAAGGAACACGCGCTATCACACCAACGTCCTCTTTCAGGCAAAGGGACAGCAACTGATCCTCACAAACCTGGTCAAAGATATTGTAGATCACTTGAACCGTATCAACTTTGCCGGACCGAACCAGTTCCAGTGCCGAGTTGGGCTGATGATCGTTAATGGAGATCCCCAGGTGGACAATTTTCCCCTTGGCCTGGAGCTCCTTGAGGGCGTCGTACCACTGGTTGTCCTCAATCCAGGAAGGATCCCAGACATGAAGCTGCAGAAGATCGATCGCCTCTACGCCTAAGTTTCGCAAACTCCTTTCCGCACACTGAATGATATAAGGGGCTGGAAAGGCTTCCTCGAGGGTGCCTCGAGCCGGCCAGCTTCCGTTCTTGGGCGGGACCTTGGTGGCAACGTAAATTCGCTCCTCCCGTTCTCTCAGAACCTGGCTGACCAATCTTTCACTGTGCCCATCACCGTAGGCGAGTGCCGTATCGATAAAATTGACGCCTTCATCAACGGCCTGGTGCAGGGCTTGCAGTGATTCGGAGTCTTGGGCTCCGATCCACAAGTGCTTTCCGATTCCCCAGGCACCATACCCAATTTCTGAAACTTCGTATCCCGTTCGACCCAGCTTGCGATATTGCATCATAGAAAATACACCAAGACAGTTGTCCGTGGTCTGCGGTCTGTGGTCTCCTACCCCAAATATTTCCCAATCACTTCTCGGGCCGCAATCAGTGATATTAAATTGATCACTGCGGCAGCTGCAATGGTGGCCCACCAGATCCACCGTGACACGCGGTCCTGGGAAGGAAGTTGTCGATCCAGCCATAGGGCGGCAAGACAGACGAGCCCCACTCCAATGTTGGTACTGAACAGCGCCACCAGGTCGATCATAAAGATGGGAGTTGTTTCGGTCCAAATAAACACCCAGGTCAATCCCAACATGAGCCCCCCGAAGATATTCATGACCTTTCGATACTCCAGTTCCTTTCCCTTTGAGAGAAGCTGGCGTAGAAAGCTGTGGGCTCCGCGGGCGTAGATCTCCGGCAGGGCATTCAAGGTCCCCCACAGGGCCGTGAGAATCGTCACATAGTAGAGCCAGATCATGGCAGGTGAAATCCGGGCAAAGATATGAGCTTGTTCCGTAAGGAGATCAAAGCCGTTGGGTATTCGATGTAGAGGATTCAATATGGCCGCCCCTGCGATTGTGAAAGCCGCCGTCACCAGGAGAACCAACACCACGTTGAATCCCACATCCCATCGAAGAGGTCCCAAGGCCTGGGAGAAGTCCGGCCTGGAACTGCCGTTCCGCCGCACCGTCCACCCTTTGAGCAGCACCCAGTTGGAATAAACGATATAGTTCATGGGAATGCTTCCGGCGTAACCGAAGACAGAGGCCAATTCAAGAAGTTGACTGCGGTCACTGATTTTAGAGGGAAGCCAGTCAGGATAAGGCGGGACATGGCCAAATCGGAAGAAGCCCCGGAAGATTTCCTTCACATCCGGACCCGTCAACAAAGTGGCCGTAACGGTTCCCACCAGCAAGATCAAACACACCACAATCTGGGATCTCTCCAACGTTTGATAGCTCTGGGTCATGCCCACGATGATGGCTAGACTGACGAAGCCAAGGGCTAACCACTTATAAGAAATCATCACTCCGATGGAAGCCAGGATGTTGCTCATCAGTTGGCCGCAGGGAACGGCGATCACCACAAAACCAAGGGCGCCACCAAGCCTTCCAGTATGAGAAGTATCCACAACAGCCATCCTCGCGGGCCCGGGAGTTCAATCAGTCGATCGGCGACCGCTTCGCCACTCACGGGGAATACCGACCCAGGAGATAAAGGGTCAAGAAGGATTTACAGATGGCTGCCAGAAGAATCAGCCACAGTAACTCGTACCCACCCCAAGCCCCCATCCGAACAGCCAGGACCGTCTCTCCCGCTCCTATGGTGGCCGAAGCCACGATGGCGCCGGGCCCGATTTGCTTGAGGTTTCTGAGTATTGAGTGCACGATCCTATGGTCATTGCGGGATCAGCAGGAGTCAAGCGCATACTCTTCTGGTTAAGTGTCTCGATCCATAAATACGATGATGTTTGCTGATGGGGCTTGCGAGAGGAGATCAAGGAGCGAGGAGGAGGCGATGCAGAGACATCGGCGACGACGAGAGACACAGAGATCGTCCGCAACCTCCATCAGCCCAAAGGGTGGCGGCGGGACGGCATCGATTTCTTTGTCGCTCCTCCTCCGCGATGCCACAGACATCGCGTCGTCGTCGCTTCGCGAACTCGACGCCGTCGCGCTCGCCACAAACGTCACCGTATTTATGGAACGAGACACTAAGGGTATTGGCATCTTCCAGCCACCTCTAGTAACCTTAGCTGGGACTATGCATAATCCCGGCTAAGAAATGGCAAAAGAAAACTCCTTCGACATCGCTTCCAAAGTGGACTTGGAAGAAGTCACCAATGCAGTCCATCAGACCATGAAAGAAGTGCGACAGCGCTTTGACTTCAAAGGAAGTAAAAGTGAAGTCCACTTGGACGAACATGAGCTGGTCCTCACCTCCGATGATGAGTATAAGCTTCAAAGTCTAACGGACATCCTGCAGCAGAAGCTGGTCAAAAGGAAGGTCCCTCTGAAAGCTCTCTCCTATGGAAAAATCGAGTCGGCCCTGGGCGGCACCGTACGTCAGAGAGTTTCGATCCAACAGGGAATTCCCTCCGAAAAAGCCAAGGAGATCATCCGCTTCATTCGGGACACTAAATTGAAGGTCAAAAATACGATTCAGGAAGACTCGGTGCGCGTGTCAGGCCGGGATCGGGACACTCTGCAGAAAGTGATTGCCCTGCTGGGTGAGAAGGACTTCGGGATTGACATGCAATTCACCAACTACCGAAGCCACTAGTGCCCTAAGTACATTCAAAAACCCCATCGGCCTGTCTGAGACACAAAGATGGAGCACCAATCCAAATCAATCTGGAAATGGGTACTGGCCCTCTTAGCAGTCGCCTCCCTGCTATTCATCCTATATTTTCTGGATGTCCAAGAATTGTTCCAGGTAACCCTGGCCTGGATCTCCGACCTGGGTCCCTGGGGCCCGGTCTTTTTCATTGTTTTCTATATTCTTGCCACGGTGCTTTTTCTACCCGGCTTGATTCCGACCATGGCGGCCGGAGTTCTGTTCGGAGTGATTCAGGGTACCTTGCTGGTTTCCATTTCCTCGATCTCAGGAGCTACCCTCGCCTTCCTGACGGGACGCTATCTTGCCCGAGAATGGGTGGCGGTTAAGATCCGAGGAAACCAGAAATTCGAGGCCATAGATGTGGCGGTGGCAAAGGAGGGATGGAAAATAGTGGGACTGACTCGTCTCTCACCCGTTTTCCCCTTCAACCTTCTGAACTACGCTTTTGGTCTGACCCAGGTCTCCCTGAGAGATTACTTCCTGGCCAGTTGGATTGGAATGCTGCCCGGGACCGTGATGTACGTTTACATTGGATCACTTGCCGGTGATCTGGCCTCACTCGGCAGCGGGGAGCGCTCGCGCACGCCGGCAGAGTGGGCTCTTTATGGGGTCGGTTTGATGGCAACGGTTGTCTTAACCCTCTACATCACCCGTATTGCACAAAGAGCTCTCAATAGGACAGTTACATAAAGAGGAATCTGGTTATGCCACCGTCGGCAGGAAATCCGGTGATCGTCCCTCCCATGGACTCCCACAATGAAACCCTGATCTCCAATGTTCACCCCTCTGATTGGGTCAATCCGGAACCGGCCTCTCGATACAACCTGGTCGTGATCGGGGCCGGCACGGCAGGACTGATCACGGCTGCAGGCGCTGCCGGCCTGGGTGCCAAGGTGGCACTGATCGAAAGGTTCCTGTTGGGAGGGGACTGCCTGAATGTGGGTTGCGTTCCCTCCAAGTGCCTGATCCGTTCCTCTCGCGCCGCAGAGGAAATTCGCGCCGCATCACAGTTCGGGGTATCCGTCGCCGACGAACCCACCGTGAACTTTTCCGCCGTCATGGAACGGATGAGACGTCTCAGAGCCCACATCAGTCACCATGACTCGGCTGAAAGATTTCGTGATTTGGGCGTGGACGTTTTTCTGGGAGAGGGTCAGTTCTCCGGTTCTGACACCATCAAGGTCGATGGAAAAACCTTGAACTTCAAGAAAGCGGTCATCGCCACGGGGGCAAGGCCTGTCCTCCCACCCGTAGAAGGGTTGGCGGCTGCGGGCTTTCTGACCAATGAAACCGTCTTTTCATTGACCGAGTGTCCCAGCCGCCTAGCCGTGGTGGGAGGAGGGCCTATAGGCTGCGAGCTTGCTCAGGCATTTCGCCGACTGGGAAGCCAGGTCACCCTCATCGAAATGTCCTCTCAGTTCCTGGCAAGAGAAGATCCGGAAGCTTCCGGTCTCCTGGCCGAGACCTTCCGGCGCGAGGGAATCGATGTCCGGCTCAACACCCGACTGGAAAAAGTGACCTCCACGGATACGGAAAAACAGCTCCATCTGGAAAGCGATGGGAAGAAGGAAATCCTGGTGGTGGAGGAAATCTTCGTGGGCGTTGGTCGGGCTCCCAATGTCGAGAATCTGAACCTGGAAGCGGCTGGTGTAAAGTACAACAAGCGCGGTGTCCTGGTAAATGACTATCTACAGACCACCAATTCCCGAATCTATGGGGCGGGGGATGTCTGCATGAAATGGAAATTCACCCATGCCGCGGATGCCGCAGCCCGAATCGTGATCCAGAACGCTCTTTTCCTGGGGCGAAAGAAACTGAGCAGTCTTACCATGCCCTGGTGCACCTATACCGATCCGGAGCTTGCCCACGTGGGGATGTATGAAAGGGAGGCGCGTGAAAAAGGTTTTGAGGTCGATCATTTTGTCAGACAACTGAGCGAAGTGGACCGGGGAATCATTGATGGGGAGACAGGATTCGTGAAAGTGCTGGTCAAAAAGGGAACCGATCAGATCTTGGGAGCCACCATCGTTGCCCGCCATGCCGGAGAGATGATCAGCGAAATCAGTCTGGCCATCGTGGCCGGCGTGGGCTTGAAAACTCTGTCCAATGTCATTCATCCCTATCCCACCCAAACCGAGGCCATCCGCCAAACAGCCGATGCTTACAACCGCACCCGTTTGACGCCCTTCGTCAAAAAACTGTTTTCCACCTGGCTGGCCTGGACCCGATAGGACAAGAGGGGTCCGTCTGGACGGTTCCGTCTAGACGGTTCCATCGAGATGGTTCCGGCGAGATGGTTCCGTCACGAAGTCGCCCCTGATAGAATGAAACCATGGCCAAAGGAGATCCAAGAATCAAGGTGCTCTGCCCCTGCTGCCAAGCCAAGCTGACCGTTGATCCCAGGACTGGGTTGGTCCTCCATTCAGACGGGAAGAAGCCAGATTATTCTTTTGATGAGGCTCTCGATCACCTTCAATCGCGCAAGGAGAAATCTGAAGAATTATTCCAGAAGGCTTTTCTAGACGAAAAGCAGCGCAAACAGAATCTGGAAGAAAAATTCCGGGAGGCGCTTGAGTCAAAGGATGAGTTGGATGAACCCCATCATCCCTTGGAGCTGGATTGAACTCCTCCCCGAGACTACCCTTCCCTGGCCTTGGATAAGGCCGTATGAGCTGCAGCGATCATCGTCTCAGGCGTATCCTCTTCACCCATTTGAGCCACTCCAATGGAGAGGGTCACAGAGGGAAGAGGGTGTTGATCCAAGCTGTATATTTTCATGCGAGCCACGGCCTGACGGACGCGCTTGCCCAGGTTGTGGGCAGTGGCGGCATCCAGTTCCGGCAATAGGGCGATGAACTCATCTTCTCCATAGCGCGCCAACATCTCGCCTGGACGCATGCTGTCTCGAAGAGTTGATGCCACTGTATGAAGCGCCCGGTCACCGGCCAGATTTCCATGAGTAAGATTATATTGCCTGAAATAGTCGACATCCATGATCAGCATGGAGAGTGGCAACGCCCCCTTTTTGCTCCGTTCCATCTGCCGGCCCAGCATGGTGTCCAGCCAGCTGCGGTTGTATAGACCGGTGAGGGCATCGATCACAGCATAGTGGGCATATTCCCGCTGCAATTGCTGACTGGTCAAGATAATGGAGTCTCCATGGCGCAAACGCCTGGAGAGGACAAAGAGCAGATTGCGGGCCACGATGTGGGAAGCCTCAACGAGCGACCATAACGTCTTCTCGTTGAGTGCTAAGACGCGACAATCATCGTCTGCCACAACATAGGCTGAGGTGGGTTGACCATCAATGAGAGAAAGTTCACCGACCACTTCTCCGGGTCCCAATACTGTGACGGGGTCCACCGATAATTCAAGGTGGACGCGTAAACGGCCGGAAAGGATGAGGAAGAGAAAATGATTGCCCTCTCCCCGGTTCAACAGCACATCGTCCTGTTTTAATTTCTGTATAGGGCAATCTTCGAGAAGGCCCATGATCGATCCGAACTCGACACCTTCAAATAGATGGGAACTCTCCAGGTCACTTTGCTTCAGAGAACTTTTTTTGTCGGGCATTCGCCTCTCTCTGTACTAGTGTCTCGTCCTACGAATCATTCGGGCTCGTTCGATGCAAAAAATAAATAACAAAAAAGCCTGAAAGGTGTCAAACGCCCCATCGTTGCAGCCAAGAAGAAAGGGTTCAACCCTCTGTTTCTTTGAGATATTTGTGATATATACACTCTCAACCTTTATTTTGACCATACAACGCCACTACGCCATTTTTTGGAGCTCACCTTCAACCAAGGGCCAGAGAAGGAGGTATGAATGAGCTACAGGGGGATGTTTCCAACTGATCGTCGGGAGTTTCTCAAGAGAGTCGGATCCTTGGGAGCGTTGTCGGTGCTTGGACCCGCGGCGGTACGGGGCTCGCAAAGAACTTCCGCACCAGCACCCGGGTTGGGCGCCGTCCACTGGTCCCGATACGGCTACAATCTTCAGAACACCCGCTTCAATCCCAATGAAAACATTCTGGGGAAAGACAATGTCGAACGATTGAAGATCAAGTGGCAGTTTGATTTGGACGTGCCCATCGAAACCACTCCCGTAGTGATTGGGGATCTACTCTTCCTTGGCGTTCCGGGAGCGGTCTACGCACTCAACACCCGAACAGGAGAGCGAAAATGGAAATACGAGATGGCTTCAACGACCGCTGGGGGTCAACGAAGGGCTCCCTCAATGGGACGGGGTGCCCAGTACTATGAAGGTCGACTCTATTTCGGAGATTCCGCGGCAGTCATGCACTGCCTGGATGCTGCGACGGGAAAACGAATCTGGACCCAAAGTGTGCAGGTGGATACGGACAAGACCAGGCCCGTTAGAATCCACTGTGCCTGTGCTGCCTTTGACGGAAAGATTTATGTTGGAACGGTTGGACAAATGAACCGTGCCCTTTGTCTGGACGCAGATACGGGAGCCATTCGATGGCAGTTCTGGATCACAGGACACGAGTACCCGGGTGGAGGTGGATCGATATGGACTTCTCCCGGTGTCGACGAACAATACGGCAATGTTTATTTCACCACGGGGAGTGTTAAAGTTTACAAGCCCGAGGGGACCCTCTATACGGAGAGTGTTCTTGCTCTGGATGCCGACACCGGGGTCCTCAAGTGGTTCTACCAGATCCGCCCCAATGATCCCCACGACCTCGATTTCAGCAGTCATCCCGTTCTCTATGACGCCGAAGCCCCTCCTTTGAAACGGGGAGCCGTCCGCCAGTGTCTGGTGGCCATCAACAAATCAGGCGTGTACTGCATGAACCGCTTCACGGGCGAGCAATTCTGGAGGGCTCAACTCACCCAGAAATACCACTTTGGCGGCCCCACCGTGGATGGGATTGCAGTGGCCTATAACAAAGTCTACGTCGTTTCCAACGCTGCCACCCAGTCCATCGGGAAGCCGCCACTTTCTGTGACGGCGGCACTGCATGGCTACACCGGCGACATCGTGTGGTGGACCTACAACCTGGACGGTATTTCCCAGGGAGGGATTGCCGTCGCCAACGGGTTGCTCTATCAAGGATTCAACGATGGCCGTGTCGAGATTCTGGATGCGGATACGGGAAGAGTGCTCTGGGAGTACTCGCTTCCCACCAGTCGCCGTGCCGGCTTTACTGTTGCCAATGGAACCCTGTACTGCAGCAGCGGAGTTGCCGGAGGTGCCCTGGATGGAGGAAGACCTGGAATGAATCCGCCGGAAATGGTTACGAAATTCCTCAACGCAGACCGGTATTCCCTCTACGCTTTCTCCCCGGACGGACAGTAGGAGTCAATCATGAAAATCATTACCCTCACTCGTCGTCAGTTCCTGTCTGCGGCCGGCATTTCTGTTCCCAGCTGGCTCTATTTTCGCGAAGCACAAGGGGGGCAGTTTCCCAACTTTGAGCCGGACGAAGGCCTGGGAGACGGGCCGACGATTCGCAGTCTCATGAGAATGTCCGATTCGCTGTGGTGTTTTGATCCGGTGGGACTCCACATCGAGCCGGGAGAGACCGTCCGTTTCTTCAATCCGCGTGTCGCCACACTAACGGCCTACCACCCCCAGAACGAGAATCACGAGCTGCGCATTCCGGAAACGGCTGAGCCTTTTGATTTAGGATACCTCTCGGGACCGTTCCAGGATTTGAAATTAGAAGTCGAGGGAACCTACGATTACTTCAGCAAATTTCACGAAATGGTGGGAATGGTGGGTCGTATTGTGGTGGGCCGCCCGGGAGGCCCCGGAGAAAAACCGTGGGGATACGGAAGCAGCCAAGGCCGCAACCCCATCTACAAATCTGTATTGAAGACCGCAGAGCTTCTGGACTCTCAGGAGATCGTGAAGAAAAAGGCCATTCCCTTTCCCTTTGACGACATGATCCCTGAATATCCCTTGTGGGACTAGTCTCGAGAAGCCTCTCCCCAATCAGAAGGTAGCAATAGGATTCACAGGAGAGCCCGTTCCCCCGGGTACGGGGAGAGGCGCCACCGTCAATAGAAACTCCCAACGATCGTAACGGACGGCAGCTTCGCTCAAGGCCTCCAGGTCGCAGTTGTCGAACATGTGAACGCCCAACCCAACCAGCGCCAACCGGTGCAACGGATAGGCCACTCCCTCAATGCCAGAGGGCGTGAGGTCACTGGCGCCGTCGCCTCCAATCATGGCCACATCGCGTTCTCTCAGCCACTTGGCAACCGAGGGGTGCAGTCCCGCCGAGTTCCCCGCCACGTTCCAGGGCCCCAGGGCGGCCCGCCGGGCCCATCGACCGGTACGGACGAAAAGCACATCTCCACTGGACACCTGGATCCCCGTCTTCTTCTCCCAAGCCTCCAGATCTTCTGGGTAGATGGGGGTACCCGGTTCGAGATAGGGGAGGCCCTTGAGCCTGGGAATATCGATTAAAATGCCGCGCGTAAAGATTCCCTCCTTGAGGTTGTGGATGTCTGCCTTGCCGCAGCCTTTCTCGGTCACCTCTTCCTGGGAAAAGCCATTGTACATTTTCCCCCGGTAAAAAACGTGGCAGAGCGAGTCAAGATGGGTGTGGGCCAAACCGTGGTAGGAGACACTATAGGTGTCCATGTTTGCCCCGGACTCACCGACACCGGTGCGAATCATGGTGTGCTCGTAAGGCCTGGGATTGTCGATGGTCTTTTCTGTCTGCGGATCCCGCGCCAGGGAAATCGATACTCCCTCCGTCACCAGGGCAGCCGCTTGCTTCCGCTTGGCGGGGGTAATAAGGTTGATCGCTCCCAGCTGGTCCTCCTTGCCCCAGCGACCCCAGTTGGAGAGTTCCCTCATCCACCGATCCAGGTCTTCCTCGGTCACTTGCTCCCGTGTTTGCGGCTGAGGCTCGAGGGGGAATCCTCTGGAAAACGGTGCGCTCAAAGGTACCCACATTGCGATGACCAGGAAAATAAAAGCTCGGTTGAAAGATCTCATGGGAATCCCCCCCAGGCCGATTGTGAATAGGAGCGTTACTGAATGTCAAGGCTTATCGCCCTTTACCCAACGACGGGGGTGAGGTAGAAAGGAGGGAAGGAGAAAGGTTGCTATGAACTTTTGGGAACTGTTGACAGAGACATCTATCGCCGGAATCGAAATCTGGAAAATTCTTACTCTCTTTATCGCCATACTGATCGCCTTTGTGGCAGGTCGAATTGCCCAATATCTTCTCCGCCGGGCTGCGGATCATCTGGACGAACGCTATCCCCCGGTCCTGGCCGTTGCCCTTGGTGCCGTCGAGCGTTCCATAGGTCCGGTCCTGTTCGTGGCAGGCCTGCGGGTGGGGTTGTTGTTCCTGCCCTTGCCGGAACCGGTCGCCAGTCTTGCTAATAGGCTGGCGTCCATCCTTTTCGTCCTGGCCCTCGCCTACGTGGTTTACTGCTTTGTCGATGTGGCGGATCACTGGCTCACCGCGTTCTCCAGGACGACGGAAAGCAAGCTGGATGACATGCTCGCTCCAGTGGTGCGAAAGAGCCTGCGAGTCACCATTGTGATTCTGGCATTCATCCAGATCGCCACGATCCTCAGCGACGAACCCATCACTTCCATTCTTGCCGGCCTGGGCGTTGGCGGTCTTGCCCTGGCTTTGGCGGCCCAGGATACCCTCAAAAACTTCTTTGGCTCCCTCATGCTCTTCGTGGACAAGCCCTTTGAAATGGGCGACCGCATCGTAGTGGGGGGGACCGATGGCCCCGTTGAGGAGGTGGGTCTGCGCTCCACCCGCATCCGCACCCTGGAGGGCCACCTGGTCACCATCCCCAATGGGGAGCTGGCTCACCAGAAGATCCAGAACATTTCAAAACGCCCTTATATCAAGCGTGTCGCAAACATCACCATCACTTACGATACCCCTCCGGAAAAGGTCGAGCGGGCGGTGGAGATCATTAAAGACATTCTGGAGAATCACGAGGGGATGTCCCCCGACTTTCCTCCCCGAGTGGTCTTTAATGAATTCCTGGATGCGGCCCTCAATATTCTGGTCATCTACTGGTATAGCCCGCCCAACTATTGGGATTTCCTGGCCTTCAACCAGCGCATCAATTTGGAAATCTTACGTCGGTTCAATGACGAAGGCATCGAGTTTGCGTTCCCCACCCAGACTCTTTACCTGGCCGGTGATCCGAAGCGGCCCCTGGAAAGGAGACAGGAGACAGGAGGCAGTAATCCGGGTTAAGATGGTCTAACTCAAAGGTGAACCATCCATGAATGCCCTATTGATGTCTCTTTTGCTCCTATCGGCGACACCTCAGGTCGAGGAGATCAGCTTTACCGTCTCGTCGGTGAAAAGGAGCGACCTCCCCGACGATTTTCCCTTCCAGGTTCTGAATGAGGGTTTCGCCATTCTCAAGCTCAAGATGGAAAATCGTTCTTCTGAGGCATGGACCTTCCGACCTGAAGAAGTGGAGGTTTTCGAGGGCAAAGGAAAGAAGCTGGATCGGGCCGTTCCCACGGACATTGCGCCCAAGCTCATGAAGTTTTACAGAGGCAGTCAACGGGGCATCTATGGGGAGGGGTATTCCGGAGGGCGGCCCACTACCCAGGAGTGGGAACAGGTTCCCTCTGTGGAACCGGGAAGGAGCTCGGGCACCGTTTCAGCCGGCGTGGGCGGCAGTCTTCGAGCCGTTCTGGAACATTACCAAGTCCAAGAGGTCAAGCTGGCACCTGGGGAAACGGCGGAGGGCTTTTTCTACTTGAAAAGCAAGAAATCGGGCCGAAAATTGTCGGGAGTTTCTCTACGGTTCCAGAATCAGGTGTCGATCGAGATCCCTTAGAAACGGCGATACTATCAGTCGCGAAAATAGCTCGACCGATTATGGATGTTGACACTTCGTCTTTAGCCCGGACTATGCATGAACCGGGCTAGAAGAAACCAAAACTCAACTAGGAGTGATCGGCTAATCGCTGTTCCATCGAGTATATAGAAATTCCACAGGCCTCAATGAAAGTCGACTACGATGCCTCTCATTGAAGAAAAAAGATTTCCATTAACAGAACTCACCGAAGAAGAAAGCCTGTTCCAGCAGACGGTGGCGAGTTTCGCTGATGAAGCGATTCGCCCTCATGTAAGGAGAATGGATGAAGAGAGCGTATTCGACTCGGGAATCATCCAGCAATTTTTCCAGCTGGGACTCATGGGAATCGAAATTCCAGTCTCCTTCGGGGGATCCGGCTCCAGCTTTTTTATGGCCATTCTCGCCATCGAAGAGTTGAGTCGAGTGGATGCTTCCGCAGGAGTGATTGTCGACGTACAAAACACCCTGGTCAACAACGCCATCCTGGGTTGGGGATCAGAGGAGCAAAAGAAAAACTACCTCCCCCGTCTAGCCTCTGACTGGGTGGGAGCCTACGCTCTCTCTGAGGCAGATTCAGGCAGTGACGCCTTCTCACTCAAGGCCCGCGCACAGCTTCGTAAAGATAAGTTCGTCCTGAACGGCCGAAAACTCTGGACCACGAATGGAGCGGAAGCTGGACTTTACATCGTCTTTGCCAACGCCGATCCCGAGAAAGGTTATAAGGGCATCACAGCGTTTCTGGTTGAGCGCGACTTTCCGGGCTTCTCGGTTGGGAAAAAAGAGGACAAATTGGGCATTCGAGCTTCCTCGACCTGCGAACTGATTCTGGAAGATTGTGAAGTCCCGCAAGACAATGTCCTGGGAGAAGTGGGAAAGGGTTATAAGGTCGCCATCGAGACTCTGAACGAAGGTCGGATCGGTATCGGAGCCCAGATGATCGGACTGACCGGCGGGGCCTTGCAGTATGCCCTCGACTACTCCAAGGAACGCCAGGCCTTTGGTGAACCCATCGCGGCCTTCCAGGGGATCCAGTTCCCTCTTGCCGAGATTGCCACCGAACTGGAAGCTGCCCGATTACTGGTTTATAACGCTGCCAGACTCAAGGAGGCGGGGGCAAGTTTCGTCAAGGAGGCGGCCATGGCAAAATATTTCAGCTCGATGGTGGCCGAAAAAGCCACTTCTCAAGTGATCGAAATCTATGGCGGTTACGGTTACACCAAGGACTACCCGGTCGAAAAGTATTTCCGTGATGCAAAAATCGGCAAGATTTATGAAGGCACTTCCAACATGCAACTGGCGACTATTGCCAAGCTCTTACTGAACTGATGTTCTAGCCCGGATGATTCATGAGGTGAAAAAAGGGAGCGAAGTCAGCTAGGACCTCGCCCCCTTTTCATGTTCCTTTCCTTTTTCCCCTTAGAAGACCAACTTCAGCGCGAACTGGATCTGGCGGGCACTGGTAATGGTGTCGTTGATGCGTCCGGCGTTGGGGTTTCGGATTGTCGCGGTGACGAAGGGTTGCCCAGCTTGTTCGGCGGCGGGCCGGCCGAAATTGGCGCGATTGAATATGTTGAAGAACTCCGCTCGAAACTGCAGATAGTAGTCCTCAGTGAAGTGGATGTCCTTCAGGAGCGAGAGGTCCGCCGTCAGAACGCCAGGCATTTCAATGGTATTCCGACCCAAATTGGATAGATAACCCGGGCAGCCAGCGCCGGGGCTGTCTATACAGGTCTGGTCGGTAGCCTGAAGGACCTCAAATTGAAAGGGATCATAGTACAGGTTGGGATCTCGTCCATCACTCAAGACAGGGTTGTTGTTCCCACCCGGGATCAGATTGGGCCGATCCGCCACGTCATTCGTCTGTTGGTTGTTACTGTGGTTGAAGGATAGGAACAGGTTCATATGAGCCCCATCGGAGGCCGTGAGAATCCCATTTAAGGCCCATCCTCCCAGGATGTGTTGCAGGGCTCCACTCCAGTTGCTTCCAAAGGCCCTGCCCTGCCCAAAGGGCAGATCCAGGGATCCGTTGATCACCAGCCGATTGCGGACATCAAAGGCGGAGAGACCTTTATCAAAGCTGGGGTCATCCGGGAAAAAGACGGCTCCGTTGCGGGTTCCTCCGTCGTCAAAGACGGTGGTGGAAGAACCCTCATCGATACTCTTTCCATAGGTATAAGCCAATTGAAAGCTGTATCCCTGGCTAAAACGCTTTCTGGCCGATATCTCCAGCGAGTTGTACCAGGAATTCATGTCCCAAGCCATGTCGCGCTGCTGTCCAAAGGCCGGATTGCGCTTCACGGAACCTACGGGCCAGAAGGGAAAAACTCCGTTGGCATCTGTCTGGGGAACAGCTGTGTTGACGTCCACAATGTGTCCCAGGTTGTATCCTTTAGAGCCCTTGAAGCCCACGCTGAGCACGAAATCTCGAGCCAACTCACGCTGGATCGAGAACTGATACTGGTGTAGCCCCCCCTGCTCAATTTCCTCAGAGAGTGACCAGGGCGCTACAGGGAATGAACATCTGGTCTCGTTATTGGTCGTCGTACAGTCGGATTCGGAAAGGCCCTGGGCAGGATCCGGGAAAGGAATATCAGGAACAAAAGGGGCAAACTTGACCCTGAGGACTCGGATGGCAAAGGGAGGATTGACGTTGATGTTGGAGAAGTAGTGAATCGGCTGGATCAGTTCGTAGAAGAGACCATAACCCGCTCGGATGGAGGTCTTGCCGTCTCCAAAGGGATCCCAGGCCACCCCCACTCGGGGTGCAAAGTTTGTATTAGAGGGGTTCTTTATAAAGAGAGGATTCCCCACCGTCAGGAACTGATCGCTGGGGTGGCGCACCCCGGAGATCTTGTTGTTCACTTCGGTCACCGTCGAATACGGTTCATAGCGCAATCCCAGGTTGAGGGTCAGATTGGGCCGGATCTTCCAGTCATCCTGAACGTAAAATCCATAGAGCCACTGGCGCATCCCGCGAGGTTCCCTTCCCGTTATCGTCCCCAGGAAAAGGAAGGGGGAGGCTCCGCTCACCATGTCCTTGACGGTTCGCCATCGAACAATGCCCGGTGCGAAAATGGGCGCATCGTAGTTGAATTGAAAGCGGTGGATGTTGAAACCCGTCTTTATGGAGTGTGCCCCGGAAGTAATGCTCAGGTTGTCGATGTACTGGAACCGGTTGAGAGTATTCGCCTTTCCCAGTACGAACATGAACCCCAGTCGGCTCGTCTCAGCGAATGTTTCGACGGCTCCAGGCCAGGGCTCACCCGCAAAGTTAAAGAGCTTATCGTTGTAGAACATTGAGTCGGGAAATGGCTCAAGGAAAACCGGATCGTCGGCATTGAAGCTGCGATTGTAGGAAATGCGGGCCTCGTTGACGATGCTGGGAGAAACGATGCGTTTCCACTCGATCATGCTGAACTGGGTACGCGATTTGAGGTCGTCCTGGGCTTGGTCGAACCCAAAAAATGGCCTGCCCAAAAATTGGATCTTGGTGGCGTCGTCGAGGTTATAACGGCCTGCGATCGTATCCTGGTCACTGACCTGCCAGTCGATCTTGATCAGATAGTAATACTCATCCACGTTTCGGGGGTTGGAGAAACGATAATCGGCGATATCCCCCCTGGGCGGTCCTGAGTTGGGTTGCGGATAAAAATTGACCACACTGCTGGTGTTGGCAGCGGGGGTGACTGTTGTGCCATCGGCAAAAATTCCATTGCGGGCGTCCAGACTGGGCACCTGCTGGATCTCCGTGGTGGTGAGCCGATCGTTGAGTCCCTCGAAACTTCCGAAGAAGAACAGCTTGTCCTTGACGATGGGACCTCCCACTGTAAAACCGTACTGATTCCGGATGAAAGCGTCCGGATCGCTGCGCTCCAGGGGATTGTTGGGATCGACGCTGAAGAAATTTCGGGCATCCAGGGCACTGTTACGATGAAACTCAAAGATGCTCCCGTGAAAGCTGTTGGTGCCCGAGCGTGTCACGGCACTGATCACGCCTCCGGTGAAGGCTCCATATTCGGCCTTGGCCAGCCCCGTAATGACACTGAACTCCTGAATCGTATCCACACCCAGAAGCACGCCAGCCAGGGACCCGGGGGTAGTCTGCATCTGGTTGCGAATGTCGGTGCCATCCAGAAGAAAGGCCTGCTGGGTGGTTCGGGTCCCCATAATGCTGAGCTTGATGCCCTCATTGCCCACCTGGTTGTTGGACTGATCGTAGCGGATAAATACCCCGGGCTGAATGGTGGCTAAATCGGTAAAGCTGCGGCCATTCAGAGGAAGACTGCGAATCTGTTGATCATCTACCAATCCCACCACGGAGCTGCTGGCGGTATCCACCAATGGCGCCTCTGAAGTGACGAAGACTTCCGTGTCTGAGGCCCCCACTGAAAGGGTGAAGTCTACAACCGAGCTCCCCTGCAAGGTCAGAGTCGCCTGCTGGGAGGCGGTCTGGAATCCCGGAAGTTCGGCAGTCACCTGATAGCGAGCGGGCCTCAGCTGGGCAATGGTGAAGCGACCCTCATCGTCAGTTACCACAGTCCTTACCAGACCCGTCTGCGGATCGGTGGCCGTCACCGTGACTCCAGGAAGCACCGCCTGAGACTGATCGTACACGGTCCCCCGCATGTCGACGCTGGTTCCCTGGCCCAGGGCAACCGCGCCCAGGGAAGTCAAAAGAAACCCAGCTGTTAAAAGATAAACAAGATTTTTCTTTAGCATTTCCTGGCCTCCTGGAAAAACATGAAGCAAAATTAGCCGACTTTTGCTGAAGTCTAGCAGGCTTTTCCAATAGATATGTGATGAACTGACCCAAATGTAGCCCTAAGTTCGAATATTGTCAAATAACCGACAATTCCCCGTATCGGACTCCGAAAAGTGCTGTCTGTTTCCGCCAATTTTCATTGCCTGCAATCCTTCAACCCTCTAAGATCAACTCGATCGGTCAGCCCTCTGGCCTTGCGATGAACCTGAATTTTATCGAAGGAGGTATGGAGATGAAACAACTGATGGTTATAGGAACGACACTCTTGGCAGGCTTGCTGCTGAGCACTGGAGTTCAGGCCGGTGATGTGGAAGATATCATTGCCTTGGAGCAGGGCCATTACCTTGCCCGCAACACCGGGGACCTGGACACCTGGGTGCAATACCATCTACCTGAACGGGACAGCTTCGGCCCGGGTGGAGGGCTTCTCAACCAAGGCACTTCTGCAGAAGAGGAGAAGAGAAGCCTCAAAGCCCAATTGGATGCGGGTATGAAGTACAATCACCGACTCGTCCATGTCGAGGTGAAGATCTTTGGAGACACGGCCATAACCACAGGCTACGTGGTGGGATCCTCCACCTCTCCCGATGGGACGACCCGTCAAGTGATGATGCGGCGTACCGGAGTGGTGATTAAACGCAACGGCCAGTGGAAGGAACTTCACAATCATCTGTCGCCGGTGGTGGCACCTTAGCCCGGACGATGCATTAATCCTCTACTGCAGCGACGATATCATCCGGCGTGCTGCACCGCCTATGTTGCACGGCCCGCTGTTGCACGGCCTACAAGCGGGTACCCCTACGTCGCTTCGTGACAGGAATCTATGAATATTCCTAGGCTACCTCAGCATCACGCCGATCACGATATGCAGGAACCAGCCAACCAGACACACCCCCATGGTGCGCTCCATACTCTCGTAGTTCAGTGCTTGCCGAACTGCGATGACCATGGCCAGAAACATCCAGGCGCTCACGGCGACCACAGTCAAAAACCCCAGTCCGGGAACCAAACCCAGCACCCACAGCAGACCGGGAGAGGCAGCAAAGCCAGTGGTACGCAGCACTTCGCCTATGTCTGAGCGTGTTTGGGGCTCAGGGAGAATCTTGGCTCCGACCAGGTACACAACCAAGGCCCACACCAACCACACAACTAGAGCCGTAGCGGTCCTCAGGGCAAAACCGCGAAGTCCTCCCTGGGCAAAGGCAACGATACCCTGTGCGATGCTGGAGAGCACCACCACACCCAATGCCTGGCCGGTGGCTTGGGTATCCGCTCTTACCTCCTTATAGATAGACACTTCCAGTTTGGCCGCTCCCACCATGCGTTGACTAAAAGTACTCATCTTCTCTCCTCTCGATTCCTGGCTCTCGGCTTGATGGGTCCCCCAAAAAGCTTACTTCTAGCCTAAACATTCAGCCGTGGGTGAGTCAAAGACGGGCTTCATTGATCTGTCATGAATTCACCTGTCTTGGACCGGATCACGATCATCGATTCCGCATCTTCCCTGGAAGAAGTTGGACTCAGGTTTTCTGCTTGATCGCTTCAGTGAGTCCACTATAATTGTGGCGCTAATGATGGAAGAGCGGCGCGAATTTGAACGCTATCAAGTTCCTATTCCCTGTACCCTGTACTGGCATGGTCATATCATCAAGGGACAAATTTCCAATCTGTCCCTGGGTGGAGCCTTGATTACCCGGCTGAGTGCGATTCCACCCGAACATGCTTTCGTCGTCCTCACCTTTCAGGCCGAGGAGGGACAAGTCCAGTTGAGGGGGGAACTCACTTCCCGAGTCATCCATACCCTCACGGAATCCCCAGAACAGGGAGAGATCGGCTCCATTGGAGTACAATTTCAGGACCCCATAGAAAAGGTGAGCTCGCAGCTCATCCCCGTGTTTCGCGCCTTAGACGAAGAAGATCACTAGCAGATTCTTAGACTGAGGGTACAGAACTTTTCGGTACGAAAAAATTGTAGAGCCAACCGATGATCAGGCCACCAATGAATCCATCGACAAGACCGTAAAGGGTCCCCACGATGACCTGCCCAAACGAGGAACTGCCCCGGTACCCCGGATAAATCGAAGCAGCAACCTCCAGAAAGGCTACCCCGTAGCTGGTCCAAATCAGGTTGGCCAGACCGATCAGTAGAATGCTGCCACCCCACACAATGGCGACCGTAAGAGACAATGCTTTGATATCCATCCTCATAGCTACCTCCCTTTGCCCTGAAAAAAAACTAAGAAACTTCCATCATCGATGACTTCCTTTCCATACACGGTTTCATCATCAGGTATATCGTCTCCATAGATCATCCCATTTTCGTCGTGGCCCTATTCACGATGTTCAATTCTCCAAGCGCCGTCCCCGCAAGGTTCCGGTCGGTTTCAAGGTGGTCAGAATTCCATCACAACGGGTGAAGTCCGGGCGCAGGTCCGCCTTTTTTGCAGGACGGTGGGCAGTCATTCAAAGCGATGAGAAGTCCATCTCTCCATCTGAGTTGGTACCGGTCCAGGTATCCGGTCAGTGGACACTCCGGTGGAAAAAAGCTCCAGTGTAGTCACAATTTCTACTCATTTGGACCCGGCGCCAGCCCGGATTATGCATAGGTTCTCGTCACGAAGCGACGAAGGCGCCGACCTGAGTGCGTTGCGCCACGCGTGACCCGCAACGCGGGCGGTGCAGCACGCCGGATGATTTCGTCGCTGCACTAGAGAATTTATGCATAATCCGGGCTAGAACACCTCGGATAAAGACACCTTCACACAGAGCTGATTCTCTTGAGGAGGGTCATGTCACCGAGCATCTTCCCTATACCTAGAACCACTGACGACATAGGATCCTTAGCCAACAACACAGGAAGTTTTGTCTCCTTCGTGAGTCGTACATCCAGGTTCTTTAGGAGGGCTCCTCCTCCGGTGACGACCATACCCTTATCGGCTATGTCTGCGGAAATTTCGGGAGGCGTTCGTTCCAAGGCCGCACGCACGGCATCGACAATGGTGTCAATGGTGTCTGACAAGGCCTCTCGCACCTCTGAATCCGTGATAACCATGGTCTTAGGAATACCTTCGATCAGATCACGCCCTTTGATCTCCATCGTCATTTCCTCCTCCAGCGGTGCCGCTGAGCCTATTTCTATTTTTACTCGCTCAGCTCCACGTTCTCCCAGGAGCAGATTGTGCTTCCTTTTGATGTATTGGATGATGGCGTCATCCATGGCATGACCTGCCACCCGTACTGAGCGGCCATAGACAATGCCGGATAAGCTGATCACAGCAACATCGGTCGTTCCTCCCCCGATGTCTATAATCAAATTCCCTCCTGCTTTTGTGACGGGGAGCCCCGCACCAATGGCCGCAGCCATGGCCTGTTCCACTAAGTAA
>JADFOI010000040.1 GCA_022562935.1 Acidobacteriota bacterium | reverse complement strand
CATCCCGGAAACAGGTGCTCACGCCCAGTTGCTGGACGAGATCCGGGCTCAAATACGCAACGCACACAAAACAGCGACCACTGTGGGCTACGGGCCGCGCTTTCTCCATTCCACCGGCCAGCTGCACAAGGGTGGAGCCGACAACGGAATCTTTATCCAGATCACCGCTGCTGATAGGCAGGATCTTTCCATTCCGGGTGAACCTTATACCTTTGGAGTACTCAAGCAGGCTCAGGCGCTTGGTGACTTTCAGTCTCTTGCCCAGCGCAATCGGCGTGTGATTCGTTTCCACCTGGGACAAGATATCGAGACCGGTTTGAAAACATTGCTCAGCGTCGTCAAAGAAGCAGTTGAGGCCACAGCCTGAAGCTGCAAAGCAAGGGTGTAGGCGGGCAGCTCAGAATGTTGTGGCAATTGTGAGCTGCTTTCTTTTGGATTGGGAGGTCATGAAATGTCAAAGGCAGAGGCAGAGATCGGCGTAGCTAAATTTGGAATGCTCGGACTGGGGGTGATGGGACAAAATCTCGCCCTCAATATTGAGCGTAACGGTTATCCGATAGCTGTGTGGAATCGAGAGCCCGAGTGGGTGGATGAGTTCATTCAGACGAAGGCCCAGGGAAAACAGATCAGTGGTACCCAATCGATCGAAGATTTTGTCCATTCATTAGAGAGACCACGCAGAATCATGATGATGATCAAGGCTGGCGACCCGGTCGACTGGACCATCGATTTATTGAAGCCTCACTTGGAGAAGGGGGACATCATTATTGACGGCGGGAACTCCCACTTTCCGGACACCATACGTCGCGAAGATGCTTTGGCTCAAGATGGCCTGAGGTTTTTCGGCGTGGGCGTGTCAGGCGGCGAGACGGGAGCCCTTTGGGGACCTTCGATGATGCCCGGTGGAGACAAGGCAGCCTATGAAGAACTGAAACCTGTTTTCGAAAAGATGGCCGCCCAGGTCGATGATGGTCCCTGTGTGACCTATTGTGGGCCAGACGGAGCAGGTCATTTCGTCAAGATGGTGCACAACGGGATTGAGTACGGCGATATGCAACTGATTGCCGAAGCCTACCATATTCTAAGAGACGCACTCGGTCTTGGGAGCAGCGAGTTGGCCGACATTTTCGCCAACTGGAACGAGGGGGTGTTGGACTCCTATTTGATTGAGATTACCGCCAAGATTTTCACCGTAATGGACCAGGAGAGTGGCAAACCCCTGGTTGATCTGATACTGGACAAGGCTGGACAGAAAGGCACCGGCAAGTGGACCTCGCAGGTAGCCCTAGACCTTGGTGTTGCCATTCCCACCATTCATGCCGCCATCGAGGCACGCTTTCTTTCCGCACTCAAGGAAGAGCGCCTCGAAGCGAGCCAATCCATTTCCGGACCCCCGGGAAAATCCTACAGCGGGGACAAAAAGGAGATGATTAACGCCGTCCATGATGCGCTCTATGCCAGTAAGATTTGCTCCTATGCCCAAGGTTTTGCTCTCATCCGTGCTGGCTCTGACCAGTACCAGTGGAATATCAACTTGAGTGAGCTCAGCCGCATTTGGAAGGGAGGCTGCATCATCCGAGCACAATTCTTGGATGAGATCAAACAAACCTATCAGCGGCAGCCTGACTTACAGAATTTACTCATGGATCCCAATTTCTGCGCCTGGGTGACTAAAGCCCAACCACGCTGGCGGAGGACGGTTTCCACCGCCCAGAACCTGGGGATCCCAGTGATGGCCATGGCTGCTAGCCTGGCCTACTTCGATACCTATCGCACGGCAGCGTTACCTCAGAATCTGACCCAGGCTCAGCGTGACTTTTTTGGCTCGCACCTGTACGAACGCGTGGACCAGCCGGAGTTGGGCTTGGTGCACACGGACTGGGTCAGCATGACAGCTGATGGTAAGAAGGAGGAGAGTTTGTGAAGTCGCGCTTCAGCGCTCTCGTGCTTTTGTGCTGTCGTGCTTTGGCATGGCACGAAAGCACGAACTCACGAATGAACCATGATGGAAAATCCCTTGCGGGAGGGTTTGCGCCTGGAGCGCACGCCTGAGCCCTGTACGATGGTTATTTTTGGAGCCTCGGGTGATTTAACCAAGCGCAAGCTCGTTCCAGCCCTCTACAGCTTGGCTCAACAGAATCTGCTGCCCGGCGGGTTTTCCATTGTAGGGTCCGGCCGCACCACCATGAGCAGCGAAGACTTTCGTGCCAGAATGGGGGAGGCCGTCAATGAATTCCTGGAAGTGGGTGCCGTCGATAACAGCGTGTGGGAGAATTGCGCAGCCGGGATGTTTTACATCCCTACCGACGTCAAGGATCAGGAGAGCTTCAAGAGCCTCAGTGAGCTGCTGACCCAGATTGATCAGCAGCGTGGAACTTCAGGTAATCGGTTGTTTTACTTTTCAACACCACCCAGCCTCTATGCTCCCCTCACTCAATTGCTCGGCTCGGTCGGGCTCAACCGGTCCACCGGCTGGACCCGCGTCATTATCGAGAAGCCGTTTGGGCACGACTTGGAAAGCATGCGGGCACTCAACAAAGAGGTTCTGGAGGTGTTCACGGAGGATCAGGTGTACCGCATCGATCACTATCTGGGGAAGGAAACGGTTCAAAACATCCTGGTGCTTCGCTTTGCTAACGGCATTTTTGAGCCTCTCTGGAATCGACGCTATATCGAGCATGTGCAAATCACGGCCGCTGAAACTCTGGGAGTCGAGGCTCGTGGAGGATACTATGACCAGATCGGAGTTCTGCGGGATATGATCCAAAATCACTTGTTTCAGATTTTTACCCTGGTGGCCATGGAGCCTCCAGCTTCCCTGGAGGCGAACGCTGTACGAGACGAGAAGACCAAAGTGATGCGCGCCATCCGACCCATTGCGCGGGAGCAAGTCGATCAGTTCGCAGTGCGCGGCCAGTACGCGAAGGGTGCGGTAAACGGACAATCGGTCGAAGGCTACCGAGAAGAGAAGAACGTCAGGCCTGACTCAAGTACAGAGACCTACGCTGCCGTTAAGCTGCTGGTGGACAACTGGCGCTGGGCCGACGTGCCCTTTTACCTCCGTTCGGCCAAGCGCTTGCCCAAGCGAGTCACCGAAGTCGCCGTCCAGTTCCGGAGCGCGCCCCATCTGCTTTTCAAAGGCAGCGAGCCATTGCAGCCGAATTCTCTTACCCTGCGCATTCAACCCGATGCCGGCATCACCCTGAGGTTTGGTGCCAAGCTGCCGGGCCAGGCCGTTAAAGTTCGGACCGTCAATATGGATTTTCGATATGTCACCTCTTTTGGAAAGAAGTCTCCCGATGCATACGAGAGACTTCTTCTGGATGCCATGTTGGGAGATTCCACTTTATTTGCAAGAGGAGATATGGTGGAGCTTTCCTGGCGGCTGTTAATGCCTGTCCTCGACGCCTGGCAGAAACCAGCAAAAGATTTTCCAAACTACGAATCCGGAAGTTGGGGACCCAAGGAAAGTGGTGAATTCATGCACAGGGAGGGGCGACGCTGGAGACGGTTATGAGAAACCTGCCCCAAAGAGCTGTGGACGTAGCAACCATCAAGTATGAGTTGAAGGAACTGTGGGAACAGATGACGGAGGTGTCCGAAGAGGAGGATCAGCAGGCCCTCATGAGAGCCTGCGTCGCAAATCTTGTGGTGTACAGCCCTGGCAGGGCAAGCAGCGGAGAGATCAGTCCAGTCATAGCTGAGGTGACCAACGAACAACCCAGCCGCGTCATCGTCTTACTCCCT
Organism: Acidobacteriota bacterium; assembly: GCA_022562935.1. Classification (GTDB taxonomy): domain Bacteria; phylum Acidobacteriota; class UBA6911; order RPQK01; family JADFOI01; genus JADFOI01. Next base: position 23,216 of record JADFOI010000040.1, on the reverse strand, counting down.
GAACCTGATTCTTCTGAACCCTCCCTCAATGCCATGGTGACCGCCCAGTGTCATCCCTCTGGGCGAGGCCAAAAGCAGATTTGCTGTGAGCAAATTGTCATTCAAGCTGCCGGTCGGGAGATTGACCATTTGCCCAGTCTGGTCAGACCGTTGGTCGTATCTGATCTTCCCGTCTTCCTGTGGTGGCGTGATTTACCCGACTTCCAGGCTGCTTTATTCACTAGGCTAGTCCAAAGCTGTGACCGTGTGATCATAGACTCGGCTGGGCTGCCAGATGCCAAAGAGGGGCTGCGAACTCTGGCCGCCCTAATCGAGAAAAGGGCTCAGTGGACGGCTTTCAGCGACCTGAGCTGGTGCCGCCTCACCCCCTGGCGGGTATTGGTGGCGGGTTTCTTCGACGCTCCAGAGTGCCGGCCCTACCTGGCCCGGCTCGACCGCGTGCAGATTAAGTCTTCGGCCAGGAGCTCCAATGAACGCTCCATTCCTACTGACGGTTTACTCCTGGCAGCTTGGCTAGCCAGTCGTTTGAAATGGAAATCCACCGCAAAACCGAAGTGGCTCGATGAGCATACCTACTCAGTGGGAGTTGAAGGCCCAGGATCGCATTGTGACCATGCAGATCGTGATCACCTCATCTGCCAGTGGCACTCGCCCTGGCCTGAACTCACTTCAGCTGCTCGTGGAGAACGAGCCATCGGCCCGATTTTCCGCCTTCATTGCTCCCGATGACGAACACCTGGAGAGTCATGTGACGTTGGGGGGGAAACAGGAGGTGGCAAGAGTCATCCGGTTTGAGGACGAGGATGAAGCGCAGCTCGTGGGCAGGGAATTGGGGATTCTCGGCCATGATAAAGTCTATGAACAAGGGTTGAAGTGGCTAGTGTCAGAAAGCTCGAAATGAGAAATTCCAAATCCGAAACAAATTCTGAAACTATAATTCCGAAACCACCCAACTGATGGTTCTACAGAGTTTTGAGGGAAAGGAGTTAGTGGTCTGCCTTGACACGAGTGGTCATGCTGGCTCAGGCACCTATTCCCAAAGTGAACGTTTACCGCCTACCAACCGAGAAAGGGAAAGCCCAGCGCGTTGCCGGCAGTAAGTTGAGTGAAGCGAGGCACCAAATGATCTTGGCAGGTGATATCGGTGCAACGAAAAGCCATGTGGCGCTCTTTGCCGTTGAGGCTGAGCGCCCCAAACTCCTCACAGAGGAGAAGTATAGAAGCGATGAGTATTCAGGACTTGAGGAGGTGCTCCAGGAATTCCTGGTTGCCAAGGGCGACCAGATCCGGGTGGAACCGATTCTGGCGGCCTGTTTTGGAGTGGCCGGTCCAGTGGTCGGTGAGTGTTCCAAGACCCCGAACCTCCCATGGACCATCAGCGCACAGGTGATCAGGGAGACTGTTGGCTTCGAGAAGGTAAAATTAATCAACGATCTGGAGGCCAATGGTTACGGCATCCCGCAGCTGGGGGATGATGATTTGGAGATCCTACAGGAAGGGTCTTCAAGAGCGGATGGAAATGGAGCACTGATTTCCGCAGGCACCGGACTGGGGGAGGCCTTTCTCTACCGGCAAGGGGAGACCTTCCAACCCGTTGCTTCCGAGGGAGGTCACGCTGACTTTGCCCCCCGCAACGAATTGGAGATCGAGCTTCTACGCTACCTTCTGGAGCGCTTCCAGCATGTGAGTTACGAGCGAGTTCTTTCGGGTCTGGGCCTGCTCAACATCTACAGTTTTCTGAGAGACACCGGCTATGGAGAGGAGCCGGTCTGGCTGAGGGAAAGCTTGGAGGGGCAGGATCCGGGTGTCACCATATCGAGGGCGGCGCTGAGCGGGAAAAGCGACCTGTGCGTTCAGGCACTGGATCTGTTCGTTTCAATATACGGAGCAGAAACGGGCAACCTTGCACTCAAGGCGAAGGCGTTGGGCGGCCTGTATGTGGGAGGTGGAATTGCTCCCAAGATTATCAGCAAACTCCGTGAAGAAACTTTCTTGAAAGCGTTTGCAGACAAAGGCCGACTCTCTTCACTCATGAAAGCCATTCCCGTTCGAGTCATCCTGAATCCCAACACAGCGCTTCTGGGAGCTGCCCACTGTGCAACTCTGGACATGTAACTGTAATTAGAACAAATAAAAGCGATGTGGAGTCTAGGCGTCACCTTGGGGCGAATTTTGATTGAGCAGCAAGATCAAGCGCGGGAGGGGAATGGGGAGTTCACGATGCTGCTTTCCCAAATTGCCACCGCGGCCAAGATCATCTCAAATGAGATGAGGCGAGCGGGACTTGCCGGCCTGACGGGCTCTACCGGTGAGGTCAACGTTCAAGGGGAGGTTGTGAAGAAGCTCGACCAACTGACCAACTCGGTGTTTGTGCAGGTCATGGAAGACAGCCGGCTGGTTTGTCAAGTTGTCTCGGAGGAGATGGAGGAAGCGCTCAATGTGGGTGGTAACTGTGCCGGGAGACAATACAGTGTCCTGGTCGATCCCTTGGATGGTTCTTCCAATGCTGACATCAACGGAGTAACAGGGACAATCTTTTCCGTCTACCGCCGCCTAGACCCAACGGCAGAAGGCACCTCCGGTGAGGATCTACTTCGCAAGGGTTCCGAGCAGGTTGCTGCCGGTTACGTCATGTATGGTCCCAGTACGATACTCGTATACACTAGTGGAGAAGGGGTAAATGGGTTTACTCTTGAGCCGAGCGTGGGTGAGTTCATTCTCTCACACCAGGACATCCGAATGCCCACGAGGGGAACGATGTACGCAATTAACCATGGAAACCGCGCCCACTGGTTTCCTTCAACGGAGAAATTGGTGGATCATTTTTCCCAACTGGACGACTCCACACACCGGCCCTATTCCCAGCGCTGGGTGGGATCTCTGACTGCAGACTTCCACCGGATTCTCCTCGAGGGAGGACTCTACCTCTATCCTGGAGACAAAAGAAGGCCCTGCGGGAAACTCCGTCTGCTGTATGAATGTGCTCCTCTGGCTTGGGTAGCCGAGCAAGCGGGAGGTAAAGCGAGTACAGGAAAAGAACGCATCTTGGACATTCAACCGACTGAATTGCACCAGAGAGTCCCACTCATTATCGGGAGTCAAGAGGACGTAGCAATGGCAGAGCGCTTCCTGCAAAAAGAGATAGCAGCGACTGAAACCTGATGCACTGTCACTAAATCTTAAAGGGGGCATTTCTATGGTCACAGCCACCCAAGCCACCACTGAAAAATTGGATCAGTTATGTGTTAACACCATTCGAACCTTGTCGATGGATGCCGTTCAGATGGCCAACTCAGGTCATCCGGGAACGCCGATGGCAATGGCTCCCGTGGCTTACGTGTTGTGGGACCGCTACTTGCGTCACTATCCTCGAAATCCCCAGTGGCCCAATCGGGACCGCTTCGTACTCTCTGTGGGCCATGCCTCCATGCTCCTGTACAGCCTCCTGCACCTGACGGGCTACGATCTGCCGCTGGAAGAGCTCAAAAGCTTTCGCCAGTGGGAGAGCTTATGTCCAGGACACCCTGAGTATGGACTCACAGCCGGGGTTGAGACAACGACTGGTCCTCTCGGACAGGGAGTAGCAACCAGCGTGGGTATGGCCATCGCCGAGCGCTGGCTGGCCAGTTACTTTAACTGTCCAGGCCACGAGATTGTGGATTATCGGACCTATGCCCTTTGTGGAGATGGTTGCATGATGGAGGGCGTCTCTCACGAGGCGGCCTCGTTGGCCGGTCACCTTGGATTGCACAAACTCGTCTGGATTTACGACAACAACCACATCACGATTGAAGGCAATACGGCGCTGGCCTTCAGTGAAGATGTGGCGGCTCGCTTCATGGCGTTGCATTGGAATGTGCAGCGGGTTGGCGATGCCAACGACCTGAAGATGCTTAGCCGCGCGATTGAGACGGCTCATAAGGAAACCGAACGCCCTAGCCTGATCATCGTAGACAGTCATATTGCCTACGGTTCGCCGCACAAGCAGGACACCTCGGGAGCTCACGGAGCACCGCTGGGCGAAGACGAGATCCGGTTGACCAAGGAGCGTTACGGCTGGCCGAGCGATTCACAGTTCCTGGTCCCAGAGGAAGTAGCGCAGCATATGAACCAGGCGATTCAACGCGGAAAGCAGTTAGAAGAGGAATGGACGCAGCAGTTCAAGGCTTATGCCCAATCGTACTCGGACCTGGCTGCCCAATGGGAGACCATGCAAAAGGGTCAGTTGCCCAAGGGCTGGGACCAGGACATTCCTCAGTTTTCTGCCGACTCCAAGGGCATGGCTGGACGTGCGGCGAGCGGTAAAGTGCTCAATGCGGTTGCCAAGAAAATCCCCTGGCTTGTTGGTGGTTCGGCTGATTTAAGCCCCTCCACAAAGACGCGTCTCGAAGAAGGTGGAGATTTCTTAAAAGATCAGTACGGAGGACGCAATCTCCATTTTGGCGTTCGCGAACATGCCATGGGCGCCGTGGTGAACGGCATGGCGCTGTGTAAGATTCGTCCCTTTGATTCACAATTTCTCATCTTTTCTGACTACGAGCGACCGGCGATTCGGCTGTCAGCCCTCATGGGCCTGCCGGTTATCCATATTTTCACGCATGACAGTATCGGAGTGGGTGAGGATGGTCCCACCCATCAGCCCATCGAGCACTTGATTTCGCTCAGAGCCATTCCGGAGCTGCTTGTGATTCGTCCGGCTGACGCGAACGAAGTCTCCGAGGCATGGCGGGTCATCTTGGAGCAGACAGATCGGCCTGTGGCACTGATCTTGAGTCGGCAACCGATGCCAACCGTGGATCGCTCGAAGTATGCACCAGCCTCAGGACTGCGCAAGGGAGGATACGTTCTGGCCGACTGTCAGGGAACACCGGAAATTATTTTGATGTCATCAGGGTCCGAAATGCAGTGGTGCATCGAGGCGTACGAACAATTGACGGCAGAAGGGGTAAAGGTTCGCGTGGTCAGCATGCCTTCCTATGAGCTGTTCGAGAGGCAGCCGCGAGCTTACCGTGAGGAAGTACTCCCACCGCAAGTTCGCAAGCGAGTGGCAATAGAGGCAGGCTCCTCGTTGGGCTGGCGTCGATATGTTGGACTTGACGGGGCTATCATTGCCCGTCGACACTTCGGTGCATCAGCTCCGCTCAAGGATCTTCTCAAACAGTTCGGGTTTACCACTGAGAATCTTATGGCTACAGCTCGGACAATACTAGCGGGAGAGCGCTGCTGCCCACCGGGCAAAGATTGATGAAGCCATACCCCTAACGGATATTTCTGTTGAATGCACGTAGTCATTTGCGGCGAAGGATAAAAACATGCGCATCGCTGTGGGAGCCGATCATGCCGTTTTTCTTTGAAAAACCAAGTGATTGAGTTACTGAAACAGGATGGATGCCGGTTTTGGATCTGGGGACGGATAGTACAGATCCTCTGGATTACCCCGACTACGGAAAAGCGAGGTTAGCCGGTGGTCTCGTGAACTTTGAGTATTGGTACCTGTTTCCAGTCTCAGTTCTCATCGCGACAATAGCCATGGCGAGTGGGATTGGGGGCGCCGTCTTTTTTTCGCCGCTCTTCATCGTCTTGCTTAAGCTTGAGCCTTCCGTCGCCGTGGGCACGGCCCTCGTAACCGAGTTGTTCGGGTTTACCTCAGGCATGTATGCCTACTGGAAGCAGCGGCTTATCGACGTCAGGCTGGGCCTGTCTCTATTGATGTTCTCGGTGCCGGCGGCGGTCGAAGGAAGCCTCAGTGCTGATGTTCTCCCGGCCGAAGTGCTAAAGGGAATCTTTGCCGTTGGGATCATCTTCATTGGATCACAGCTGTATTCATCTTACCGACGAGAAGAAAGAGAAAAACTCGATCGGAACATAAAAGAAGTGTCAAGCGAGCACTACGAATCAGTCCTTAGAGACAAGAAGGGGAATGAGTACCGCTACACAGTGTGTAACAAGAATCAGGGCAGAATGTTCGCCGTCATTGGTGCAGCATTTCTGGGCATGATCTCAGTGGGCTTGGCCGAGCTGCAAGAGTACCACTTGGTGGCCAGATGCCGTATACCGTCCCCGGTTGCCGTCGCGACGTCTATCTTCGTCGTCGTCTTCACAGTACTGATCGCGTCACTTGGACACCTCTACAACTTCACCGCCCATGCTGATTCACGCGTCCTGACACAGGTGCTTAGCGTGGTGCTATTCACGATTCCCGGCGTCATCATCGGAGGGCAGGTTGGCCCACTCATGCAGGCACGCCTGAATCCCGATGCGGTGAAGGTCGGCATATCGTTTTTGTTTATCATAGTAGGAGCGTTCATGCTGGTCACCTTAACCTAGGAGCCTCAACTAACCAAGTGGAATCAACGACTAGTGAGGGACACGATGAGCCTAAACATTCCAGCACTAGAGGTTAAAACAAATGTAATTCGGCAAGACGTAATCAGGATACTAGCTAAGGCGGGTTCTGGTCGCACAGCAGGTCCCCTTGGGATAGCTGACATCTTTACGACGCTTTACTTCTCAGTTCTTAGACACAACCCCCAAAAATCAAGTTGGGCGGATCGGGACCGGTTCATACTGTCCAACGGGCACATCGTGCCTATCCTCTACGCAACCTTGGCGCACGCTGGCTATTTTCCAAAGGAAGAGCTGATGACGTTACGACAGCTAGGCACGGGCCAATCTCTTTTTCAATGAGACTTTAAGATCATGCGAATCGCCGTCGCTTCGGATCATGCTGGTTTTCGGTACAAGATGAAGCTCGTCGATTACCTTCGTGAACGAGGACACGAAGTAGTCGATTTCGGAACGTACAGTGACAACCCTGTGGATTATCCCGACTTCATCCATCCGGCTGCGATTGCTGTAACTCAGGGACAGTGTGAGAGAGGTATCGTCCTGGGTGGTTCTGGTAACGGGGAAGCAATGGTCGCCAACCGCGTTGGGGGCATTCGCTGTGCGGTGTGCTGGAACGAGGAAACCGCACGGTTGGCTCGGGCTCATAACGATGCCAACATGATCTCACTCGGTCAGCGCCTCTTGTCTGAAGAGCAAGCTATCGCGATCGTAGGGACCTGGCTTTCAACGCCCTTTGAAGGGGGGCGCCACATCCAGCGGATCGAGAAGATTGAGCAGATAGATCGGCAGTTCTTGAAATAACGACTAGAGGAAAACGATGAGCCTTAACATTCCAGCATTAGAGGTAAAAACAAATGTAATTAGGCAAGACGTCATCAGGATCTTGCTGTAGCTGAACACTGTGGGATTGCGCCCTACTTTGATGTAATCCTGGGTGGCCCAATGTCAAAACGAGAAAATTTTGAGAAACTCATTCGACAGTACCCAGTCAGACCCTCAGAGACATTGTATATCGGCGATAGCAAGCAGGATGTCGTCATTGCGACGAGTTATGGCTTCAAGACGGTTGGCATTCAAGGCGATTTTACATCCCGTAATTTGATGAAAGCTCTGGGTGCATACGGCACGTATTGCAATCTATGTGAATTTTCGCACGACTTCTTCTCTCACTTTAAGGACAACTAATGATGGTTGATCTAGGAGAGCCCGGAAGGGGAAGGGGTCCGAAAGAGGTCGCTGAAACTAAAGGAAGATGGCCTGGGAGAACTCTTTGAATACATCCTATGCCTGGATTAGTGTGGAAGCCAAAAGTCCAATCGCTGATTTGCGGGAGGTAGATTATGACAACGAAATATGACGCAATCGTCATTGGCACTGGGCAGTCTGGGCCATCCCTGGCAGCGAGGTTGGCCGGAGAAGAGATGAAGGTAGCGATCATTGAGCGCAAACTCTTCGGGGGCACTTGTGTGAACACTGGTTGCATCCCTACCAAGACCCTGGTAGCCAGCGCCCGCGCTGCTTATCTGGCCAGGCGTGGTGAAGAGTTTGGCGTTATGATCGATGGCTCCATCGCCATGGATATGAAGCGGGTCAAGGGACGCAAGGACGGTGTGGTCGCCAAGTCCAACCAGGGTGTGGAAAGGTGGCTCAAGAACACAGAGAACTGTACCGTATACGAGGGCCACGCACGTTTGGAGGATTCCCACACGGTGAGCGTCGGTGAGCAGATGCTAGAGGCGGACAAGATTTTCATCAACGTGGGGGCACGGGCATTCATACCACCTTTCCCGGGCATCCAGAGCGTGGACTACCTGACCAACACCAGCATGATGGAAGTGGATTTCCTCCCGGAACATCTGGTCATCATCGGCGGAAGCTATATTGGCCTGGAATTTGGTCAAATGTACCGGCGCTTTGGCAGCGACGTAACCATTGTCGAGAGGGCTTCCCGTTTGATCCAACGCGAAGATGAAGACATCTCGCAAGCCATCAAGGACATTCTGGAAAACGAGGGAGTAAACGTCCGGCTTGACGCCAAGTGTATCGATGCGGAAAAAGATGGGGATCAGGTCCGGGTGAAGCTCGACTGTGATAGCGGAGCGCGGGAAGTGACAGGTTCACATTTACTGCTCGCTGTGGGACGTGTCCCCAATACGGATGACCTGGGTCTGGAGAAGGTGGGCATCGAGGTGAATGAGCGCGGCTACATCATGGTGGACGACCAACTTCGTACCAAGGTGCCTGGCGTCTGGGCCCTGGGCGACTGTAATGGCGAAGGCGCCTTCACCCACACCTCCTACAACGACTACGAAATCGTAGCCGCCAATCTGCTGGATGATGACCCTCGACGAGTAAGCGATCGGATTCTGGCCTACGCCTTGTATATCGATCCCCCGCTGGGGCGGGTGGGGATGACGGAAGCCCAAGTGAGGCAATCAGGACAAAAAGCGCTGATGGCTACAAGGCCTATGACCCGCGTCAGCCGAGCGGTCGAGAAAAGCGAAACTCAGGGTTTTATGAAAATTCTAGTGGGCGCTGAGACGAAGGAGATCCTGGGCGCGGCCATCCTGGGCATCGGAGGTGATGAGATCATCCATTCCATCCTGGATGTGATGTACGCCAAGGCACCCTACACGGTGATCCAGCGGGCCGTGCACATTCACCCCACCGTGACGGAGCTGATCCCCACGATGTTGGCTGATCTCAAGCCGCTTCAGTGAGACTTGGCCGAATAGCACACGAGGAGGACCAAGTGATGAAGCTACTCTCTGTAAATGTCTCCCCTCCAAAAGAGACTGGTTTAGAGGAAAGACGGTTCGAACTGGCATCTCTAAAGAGCCCGTGTTGTGAGGGGTAAAGGTTCAAACTCCATAGGGCGGGCGACGGCCAGGCTGACCTGGCTGGTCACGATGGAGCATTCACAGGAGTATAATTTTCCCCCGATGAGGAGCGTGAACTCGGCTTCAAGGGCCCTGATGTGATGCTTCGTGAATAAAGCGAATAAAAGGGACCTAGCCCGTCCAGGCCAACCATCGGGAAAACACATTTTTAACCAAGGGCGTGAGGCGAGTGCGATTATAGGCATCTCCCGCCTGTTTGATGGCCTCGGCCTGTGTGGGATAGGGATGGATTACACTGGCAAGAGTTCCTAAACCGGCTTTTACGACCATGGCCAAGGTGACTTCACTGATCATCTCTCCCGCATGACGAGCGACGATGGTGGCCCCCAAAATCTTTTCAGTGCCTTTCTTTACATGGATTTTGACGAATCCCTCCTCCTCTCCGTCAAAAATAGCGCGGTCTACTTCCTTCAAAGGTCTCACAAAAGTGTCGACCGGGATGCCACTGGCCAGAGCGTCCTTTTCGTACATCCCAACGTGAGCGATTTCGGGATCCGTGTATGTACACCAGGGAATTGTGAGGGCGCTGGCTTTCTTTCGGCCCAAGAAAAGGGTGTTCTGGATGACGATCCGTGCTAGGGCATCGGCCGTATGGGTGAACTTATAGGGGAAACAGATGTCTCCGGCAGCGTATATGCGAGGGTTGGATGTCTGGAGATAGTCGTTGACCTGTATCCCTTTCCTCTCGTCATACTTCACTCCGGCCGCCTCCAAATTGAGTTCCTGGACGTTAGGCGCTCGGCCAACCCCAACCAGAATCTCGTCCACAAGGAGGTCTCGGCACTCTCCGTCACAATCAAACTGGATGAGCTTGTCCCCCATCCTCTTTTCCACCTTCCGGATCTTACAGTCCCGAACCAGGTTCACCCCATCGCGAAGAAACGATCGCTGGACGATCTGAGCGGCATCTTGATCCTCTCGCGTCAAGATTTGAGATTGCACTTCTAGAAGTGAGACCTCCGACCCGAAGCGACGGAAGGCCTGGGACAGTTCGCAGCCAATGGGACCAGCACCGATCACCGCCAAGCGCTTGGGCAGTTCGGTCAGCGAAAACACCGTCTCATTGGTCAGATATCCGGCTTGTGGCAAACCTGGAATGGGAGGCGCTGCAGCGCGGGCCCCTGTTGTCAGGACGGCCTTCTTAAAGCGTAGTGTCTTGCCCCCCACCTCGATTGTGTTTCTTCCGTTGAAGCGACCTTCCCCAAGAAACACGTCCACTCCCAATTGCTGGTAACGCTGGGCAGAATCGTGATGGCTGATCCTAGAACGCAGGCGCCTCATCCGCTCCATGACGGCTGGAAAATCCACTTCGACTCCTTCAGGGACGCGTACTCCAAACTCGTGTGCATCTCGCACATCGGCGTAAGCTCGAGAAGCACGAATCAAGCACTTGGAGGGAACACATCCCACATTCAAGCAGTCTCCCCCAAAAAGGTGTTTCTCAATCAGGGCCACCTTCGCCCCTAAGCCTGCAGCACCCGCCGCCGTAACGAGACCTGCCGTACCCGCTCCTATGACAACGAGATTGTAGCGAGGAACAGGTTCCGGATTGACCCAATCGGGAGGGTGAACGTTGGAAACCAAAGCCTGGTTATGCTCATCCATTGGCGGTACCGTCACTTCGTAAATTTCCACCTGTGCCATCTCATTCCTCCTTAGAAAACTTCTTCTTTGAAGATAGATTACGGGTGATTTGCGTGACATAGAGGGTCACCCCGACCGTGGCCGTTCAACCTATGACAGAAAAAGCCCGCACTTTCAATTCCTTAGCACCTGATGTTTCTCGTGGCGGAAATGATGGCGAAGGCCAAGGAGGTCCTTTTTCTCGATCCATCGTGGAATCAGGAAGAAAAGCGCCACCAGCACTACTCCCGTTGCTATGGTTACAGCAGGACCCACGCTGACAACGGAGCCAAAATACGTGAAAGCGAAGGTTAGAGGCATCATTCCAGTTCCCGTCGCCAGTGCAAACTTGCCAACCGAGATCTTTGTGAGCCCAGCGCCGTAACTCACGACGTCAAAGGAAATGAAGGGAAGCAGACGCGAGAGGAACACAATCCGCGTCAGCAGTTTGTCCGAGCACTCACTGCAGAAGTTGATGTGCCCACCTAGGATGGGCTCGATAAGGCCACGGCCGAGGAGGCGCGCAATCAGGAAGCTCGCGATGGCGCCTAGAAGGGCTCCGCCTACCGCGTAGATACCTCCCAGGAAAGGACCAAAGAAGGCGCCTGCCGCAATATCTAAGGGCAGACTTGGGATCGGGCTAACCACCACAGCTGTTGCTGTGAGGATGACGAAAAGGAGTGGAGCGAAGCCCCCTGCCTCATCCAACCATTCCCCAATGCGCTCGGGGTTCAACGACTCTGCAAACACCCGAAGAGATGGAAACAAAACAAAAGAAAGTAACAGCGCCAGCAACGCAACTCCTTTTACGATGGCCCATCTTTTCACTTGCAGTCTATCTCCTGAGTGTTCGGAACCCAAACTAGAGAACATAAACAAGAACGACCTTTTTTCGGACAGCTTTGCGAATCTCGGTTATCCAGTCAAGTGATGGCCTGACGTGCCATGATGGTACGGTGGCCGAGTTGGAACGGCAGCGGGGGCCACTTCTGCCATCTGGAGAAGGGGTGGCTTTCTGAGCAAAAGATCGAGTTTGTGGACCGAATATTATGGGGATGAGTCGGCTCTGAAGGAGCTACAGGAGCTTGTGGAATTTTCCACTCCGGTGACGTTGATCAATCGTGAAGTGTTATTGCGTTTGATCACGAGGACAGCAATTAGCCAGCCGGACTAACTTTCCACCAATCCTTGGCTCGAAGCATCAGTGCGCGGGCGTATTCGACGTGTGCCCACATGAGCGGAGTAGCAAACTGGATGTAGCCCCCTTCTGGGCTGGTCTTGTCCCGGACCATGCATTGGTTGCCCGTCTGTTCATAAGAGCGAGCCATGTTGTTTGCCTCTTCCAATATGTTGTCGAACTCGCAGTCGTCCAACAAGATGGGCTTGTAAAACTCCTTCTGGAAATCGATACCGGTTTTCCACTCTCTTTCCATGAATTCTTCAAATCTCTTGCAGGTTGAAAGGTGCTCCGGGATGTCGCCATTTTCACGTTTGTATTGGTCAATCCTATCGAGCAGTTTGTCACCCTCTTTGGTATTTCCACACCAAAAATGAAACTGGGCCAAGATAGCCGTGTATTGCAACCAGGGACCATTTCCAGCATGTACATGGGTGGCGAAGTCGTCGTGAAAAGGAAGATATCGCATAATCATACCCAATTCCGGATCCCAGAGTTGTTTTTCCAGGAAGCGAACACTGTTCATCAACTCAGTTTTGTGATGTAAGAATCCATAATAAAAGGGGGAGAGAAGAGTGAAATCAGGTCTCATGTCCATATGACCATTAGGGTCGATGCGCCGGACATACCTTTGGCCGGACATGAAAAGTTCACTGATGCTATGGAGGAAGTGTTTTCTAAAGTTGAGATGAGAACGAGAGATGATCCCTTCCGTATCTATTTGATTGGCGACTTCGTCAGCCAGGGAAAAAGCATAGAGGAAAGAGAAATTCACCCAGCAGGTGTAACCCTCTTCGAGTGAAGACTCATGAATAGCGGTGGTCGAATGAAAGAGATTGAGTTCTTTATGGTAAAGATTTTCAATACTGTATCTTAAAGCGTTATCGATACAGCTCAAAAAGCCTTCCAGGTCATCGATTTTCTTTTGCAACCTTTCCGCTGTTAGCAAGTAATTACACAAAATGGAAATTCCATGAGCGACGTTATCTTCCTGCCTGTAGACGCTCTTATCTTCTCCTTTTAAGTTGTACCGCTGCCCCCACTTGCCAGCATCTGAAGCAATATCTTTCATGAAGTGGGCCATTGACTTCATTAACTCGAATGCTTGAGGTCCGATGTCACTACCAAGAGGAGAGGCTGCCACCCGCCGGAACCACTGCACAGCGCAGCTTGTGTCTCTGGGGTAGATATAGGGGTATCTTGATTCAGGTGGAGAGGCCAGCAATAACCGACCATACTTTTTTGAAGCGACGGTACACTTCAGAATGATTTGCATATGATGTGACAACTGGTCGTTGAGTTGGTTCAAGTCCCTGTCGCTTTTCGGCATATTTGATCTCCTTCAAAGGTACCTCGACACAATGTAAAGCCCATTCTAAGGCGGATTGCCTCGTGCAGCCAGCAGCAGGCTCACCCCAACATTGGGCAGATTTATGGGATCGAAGAAGCAGGTCAGACCAAGGCACTGGTTCTCCAGCTGGTCGAAGGCCCCACTTTAGCAGATAAGATCGCCCAAGGACCGATCCCCGTAGACGAGGTCAAGGGAGCGTTTTGTAAGGGGTTCTGTCAGGTTTTACTGGGAAAGAACGGGTGTTTGTGAAAGGTGGAAAGTCGTCCGCTTGTGTACTTCGTGGCAGTTTTCTGCGGGCCAGTGTAGAAGGGTTGGTGTTCATATAAGGTAGGGTGTATCATAGCTTGCAAATCGACTCACGGAAATAAAAACCCAAGGAGGAAACGGAGATGAATCCAAAGAAAACGATCGGAATGTTTGCACTCGTCGCTTTGGTTGTTGGTGGGAGCCTTGCCGCGGTGACCCAGACCAGCATGGACGAGATGATGGAGATGATGAAGCAGAAGATGATGAATCGGCCTGCGGCGATGATGAGTGCCGACCAAGCGATTCAGGACCAGAAAGCAGCAGCGATGAAGTCCGGTAAATACAATTGCTGTCTTAAGAACTCATGCGATTACTGCGCCCTGAAGATGGGAGAATGCCCCTGTGGGATGAACGCCGCCAACGATATGCCGGTTTGCAACGAGTGCAAGGGCTCCTGGTATGCTGGCGATGGCAATATTCCCGGCTTGACTGCTGACCAGATCAAAACAATGCCGCGCGGAATGTAGCCGCAAGCGGAGTGGCTTAGTGTGTGAAACAGGGACAGGGGGTTGTGTTTCTTGACACTCTTTCTGACAGTAATGGTCTAGAGGTTTTTCGGGAAATCCATCAAACTGATGCGAATAAGGAAGGTCAGCATCGCCTTGCGTGTTTCCGAGTCAGTCTGCAACCCTCTCTTATATCGTGCTCATAACCACAGTTGCTCTGAGAACACAGTTCGTTTCCGCATTTTCCTCAATAAATTCGGCCGTCCAGTCCGATGGTTAAGGCTCATTTGAGACCTTACGTCCCCGTATCCACATTTCGTAAAGTGGGCCCAGGGTCAGAACCATCATGGACAGAGCCATTAATGCTCCTGCTGCTGCCATTACATAAACGAAAGAAGGAACATATTTAATCAAGGCTCGAGCCCCAAAGTCTAAAAACAAGGCCAAAAAGGGTAAGGGCATAAAAAAGGCTTTCATTTTTTGACCGACACCACAGAACGAAAAAATAACGCTCAGACAAAGGAAGATCACTGCCAGGGACATGAGATGGACATGAGCCACGCGGGCCCATAAAGAAATCGGTTCCCCCCGATCTACCACCGTTACTTCCTCCACCTCCTCGAACATGGTTAGAGGTCTTCTCGACATGAGTCCATCCAGTGTATGGCAGGTGACACAGCGGCCTTCAAAGATATGTTTAATGTTCTCATAACCTTCCCGAGTGACACCGTCTTGTAGCCACGAGAGAATTGTCTCTTTTTCACCGGGAAATGGGAGAAACTGCTCCATGCTTCCGCCGTCTATTTTAGCGGCCAACAAGGACCGGTTTCTTTGACCGTAAAACGACCGTCTCAAATCATCTATGGACAAACCTGGTTTCCCGTCTGTGAGATGATAGGTAAGATAGAGATTCAACACTGAAACAAGGTAGGCAATGCCTATCATTACGATAAATAGTGTAAACACTATTTTGAGTAGGAGAGAAAGCTCCGTCAGCTTGATGGCATAGACATCTTTATTCATCATTTCACCTCTTTTGAATTGAGCTTACACGACTGCAGACCAAACCACACCAAGAATTGAAGCCCAAAAAGCCACCAACTCCTCAGTGCAATTTAACTCATTAACCACAAGGTAAGAAATTGCGGGTGGTAGTGTGTGCGCCAACATGGATGTTACTGTGACCAAGATAAGCTATCGTCACTCTACAGCCTAAATATAACATCACCCGGGGTGAATTCTATCGTGCCCAAGCCACCGGCTTGAAGCACGAAATGGCAATCAAGATCTTGCCCAAACAGTTCACCCAGGATCCGTAGCGACTTCACATAGGAACCGATCATTTGACATTGCCTTCAACCCCTCCAAGACTTAAAATTAGGAAACATCACAGTCAATAATTGGGAGGGGGAAGGTCAAACTATCTCTCAATGCCGCATTGTTGAAAAGATCGGCCAAGGGCGCATGTGTTTCCCCGCGGCTTTAGCGAGGTAATTCAATGAAAATCATCTCAAGAATTGTTTTAGTCTCTTTACTGGCCGGACCACTCCTTTTAGGGGCTCCCTCTCTCTCGGCTGAACGAACCCCCTTTTCTGGTTCTGGGGAGGTTCATGCACTGCAACCGGAATGGCCCCTCGTTTTAAGATTGAGAGTTCCCCTGTTTGCGCTAAATCTGATCACAATAGCCGTCCCACGATATTCCGACCTGCCAACAGGTTGAGAGGAGAACCAGTGAGATCCATTCGAGTTTTGTGTTCCTTCATTATTCTTTTCGGTTTTCTCTCCACGACTCGTGGACAATCCTTTCTCAAGTCGCTGACCGAAGAGGAAGTCGGAGAAATTAAGAGTTCCATCGAGTCGATGAAAAAAGACGCTCGGGGACCTTACCTGAGGATCCGCTGGTTCTGTGCTGATGGTAAGTTTCTTGACGCCCCCAAAGACAACTACCGACTGAAGGAATTTATCCTCGAGAAGTACCTTGTTGAAACGGATGATGGGTGGGTCCTGCGCCAGGCACAATATTATCGAGGAGCCCGTCAGATCGAAGACGAGGAGAAGCAGGGACAGTGATGAGTAGAGGTAAACGCATTCTCATCCTGGGTGGAGGCTTTGGCGGAGTTTACACGGCCGTACATCTGGAGAAAATCTTGGCGCGTGAAGAAGATATCGAGATCACTTTAATTAGCGACCATAATTACTTGCTCTTTACTCCGATGCTCCCCGAGGTTCCGTCCAGCTCGATTGAGGCTAAACATATTATCAGCCCTATTCGAGCCTTCTTTCGAAAAGTGAAATTTCAAAACACCGAGGTGCACTCTATCGATCTTGAAAAGCGCATCGTGACGACCTTACACTGTCCGACGTGCAAGCGACTCGAATCTCAATTCGACTATTTGGTGTTAACCCTGGGTTCTACGACCAACTTTTTTGGTTTGGCCGGAGTAGCCGAAAATGCTTTGCCGATGAAAACATTAAGCGATGCTATGACGCTTCGCAACCACATCATTGACGCTCTCGAACATGCTGACTTGCAGACTGACCCGGTAGCACGCAAGGCAATGCTCACCTTCGTCGTTGCTGGCGGGGGTTTTGCTGGAGTTGAGACGGCTGCTGAAATCGGTGACTTCATCGAAAGGGCGGGTCATTACTACCCGAACTTTCCCGCACAAGAGGTAAGGGTCGTCCTGGTTCATGCTGGTTCGCGTATTATGCCAGAGATCAGCGAGGATTTGGCCAATTATGCTCTGCGAAAGCTCCAGAAGAAAAAGGTCGAAGTCCTGTTGAACACAAAGATCAATTCTGCGACTGCGGAATTTGTAGAGTTGGCCGACAAAAGGAGAATTTCCACTAAAACTCTGATTTGGACTGCGGGAGTTGCGCCAAGTCCTCTTCTCGCCACCTTAACCTGCGCGCGCAATAAGCAAGGTCAGATTGTCGTCAATAAACATCTGGAAATCCCGAATCATCCCAGGGTTTATGCGCTGGCCGATTGCGCTGAGATTTTAAATCCGCAGACAGGGCAGCCTTATCCGCAGACCGCACAACATGCCGTACGGGAAGGGAAAGTGGCAGCAGAGAATATTGCTGCTTCTATGCGCGGTACCGCTAAGAGACCGTTTATGTACAAACCTCTTGGAGTCCTTGTATCACTAGGACGACACTCAGCGGTAGCGGAAATCTTAGGATTTAAGTTCTCCGGCTTCTTCGCTTGGTGGCTCTGGCGCACCATTTATCTTTTTAAGTTGCCCGGACTCGAGCGTAAGCTGCGTGTGGCGATGGATTGGACGTTAGATCTATTCTTCCCGCGCGACATTGTGCTGCTAGAAGTCTTTATGAAAAAAAACCCTAGTGAAATTCCAATGGATGATCCAAGAATGGCACAAAAGGAATAGCCTCTGTGTTTATGGCGTTTGCGGGTCAAGAGGCTGTTTTAGATCCTCCTTCCCACGCTACGGCTTAAAGACAAGCGCTTGGGCGCGCGTCCCACAACCGCCACGAGGTTCGGCTCAGTCGCCACCCTTGTATTTGAAGGAGAGCTTTACCTTAGCCCGGTAAGCACGAACCTTGCCATCCTGGAGCTGCATGTCCAGCTCCACGATTTCGGCTATGCGGAGGTCCCGCAAGGTCTTTGAAGCTATCTCAACGGCTGCCGCGGCCGCCTTCTCCCACGAGTCGGGGCTGGTCCCTACCAACTCGATGACTTTGTAGACATTCTCTGCCATGTTGTTCTCCCCTCTTCTCAAGCGCGGAAGACGGTTTCGATCCAGCTGCGGTCTTTTCTAGAACCTTACAATGACTGATGGTCTTGTCGACCATGAGGTCCCCCAGGCTGTAGAAAGATTTGCCTAGATCTTAGACCACCGGGCAGCCAAAGACAATGGATATCGACAGAAACGCAGAAGGTTCGACGCGCCAAAAACGGTCCAGTGTAGAAGGGTTGGTGTTTATATAAGGTGGGGTGTATCATAACTTGTAAATCGACTCACGGAAATAAAAACCAAAGGAGGCTTCGGCCATTCCAATGGAGAAATAGACTCACAATTCCAGCTTCGGTGATGCATTCATGAAGAACCTATCAATTCTACTTGGGGCAACTGCAATGGTCCTGGTAACGCTGACAGCATGTGGCACATCCGGCCAGGAGGATATTGCCCCGACAGTATCCACGGTGGAAGGCAGAACTGGCAAAAGTGCGCCGGACTTTGAGATGATCGCCTACCAGGGCGATGATGTATTGGGTGGCAAGCAGGTCCGATTATCTGAGTTACTTGCCCAGGGCAAACCCGTGGTACTGAACTTCTGGGCCGGTCTCTGTCCGCCGTGCCGCTTTGAGATGCCAGAGTTCCAGCGGGTCTATGATCGATACAAGAGCAGAATAATTCTCGTGGGTGTGGATGTGGGAACCTTGACCTCGCTGGGCACCCCAGAGCAGGGTCAAGCACTCATTGCAGAATTGGGAGTGACCTATCCCACCGCAACTACATTGGATCCCGAGGTCATGTCGGCCTACCAGGTATTAGGAATGCCCAGCACTTATTTTATCACGCCGGCCGGAGAGATTATCGATACATGGACTGGGCTCTTGAACGAAGAAAAGCTGGGCGAATTGGTGGAGAAGCTACTCGAAGTGTCGAGCCGCCGCTAAAGGAACGAACAATGACCGCCGGTACTGATCGTGTCCAAATGAATTCCCGAATGAAGCTGATCGCCTCTTTCGTTCTTCCGGGCATCATCGTCGTCACTCTCATCTTTGTTCTGATCGCCTTTCAAGCAAGTGCCGAGACCACGGCGGCCAAGGTTGTCAACTTGCTGCCGATCGGGTTTGCTTTCGCGGCAGGAATGGTGGCTAGCATGAATCCCTGCGGCTTTCTTCTTCTGCCCTCCTACATCTCCTACCACCTTGGAACAGAGGAAGCTGGCTTCTACGACTCGTCGGTCACGAGGCGGCTGTTCAAAGCCCTGCTTCTCGGAGGGGCGGCGACAGCAGGTTTTATCGTTGTTTCCGCCATCGCAGGTGGTATCGTGACGGCTGGCGGCCAATGGCTTATCAACGTGTTTCCCTATGCTGGGGCAATTATTGGAGTGGTAATGGTTGGGCTAGGGGCATGGCTTCTCGTGACCAACAGAGATATTGGTATCATGGCGGCCAGCCGGGTGCACGTCAGCCCGAAGCGTAATTTGGGCAACGTCTTTCTATTCGGAATCGGCTATGCCGTCGGTTCTCTCAGCTGCACCCTCCCCATCTTCTTGGTGGTGGTCGGGAGTGCCCTGGCCACCCAGGGCCTGTTGGCATCATTTGGACAATTCATCAGCTATGCCGTGGGTATGGGTCTGATCCTTACCGCGGTCACCGTAGGGAGCGCCCTTTTTCGGGGCACGGTGGCGCGATGGCTGAAGGGCGCGATCCCGTACATCAAACGTGCCAGCGCCATGTTCCTTATGGGAGCCGGTGCCTACTTGGTTTACTACTGGGTGTTCTTCGCTGATGCCATCTTTTAGAGGGGGGGCGAAGAGGCCACTATTTCACATACACCGTTTTGACGTTCACGAATTCACGGATCCCGAAGCTGGACAGCTCCCGCCCGTAACTGAACAGTTTGATGCCCCCGAATGGCAGACGATTTGACGAACGAATTGACGAAAAACAAGAGACACAGGCTTCCACCGTCGGTTCCAAATGTGGATGTAGGTGTAATAATTCACCTCCTCCTTGCACTCACCAACGAAAAGAGATCAGGCCTCCCGCTTGAGGCAGCCCGGTGGAAGAAGCGACCTTGAGACGGCAGCTGCAATCCCATAGAAAAAGGGCGCTTGTAAATAACGAAGATTAGAACAGACTTTTTGTATTCGTCGACAATAGTTGAGGAAAGAACATGTTCAAAACAACCAGAAAAAACCGACAGGCTATCCATAGAATAGAAACCATTCTAGTGGCAGTATTTCTTTTGTCAGCCATGGTGGCTGCCCAATCGGTTTCGGACAAGTGGACGTCTGCGTGGCCCAATACTGACTTCAGTAAAACTACGATCGAGCTTTCAAGTCTTGAATCGGGTGGCCCTCCGCCCGATGGCATCCCGCCCATTGACCATCCCAGATTCGTAGCGGTTGAAGAAGCGTCGGAGTGGATTGCCGACCGAGAGCCCGTAATTTTTCTCGAATTGAACCAAGACGTACGCGCCTATCCCCTGCAAATCATGGTCTGGCATGAAATCGTGAATGACACGATCGGGGGCGTTCCAGTGACGGTCACGTTCTGTCCCTTGTGTTACAGTGCCATCGTATTTGACCGTCGCATCAATGGAAAGGTTTACGATTTCGGGACCTCAGGACTCTTGAGGCACAGCGATTTGGTGATGTACGACCGTCAAACAGAATCCCTATGGCAGCAGATCAGCGGTGAGGCCATCGTCGGGGAGATGGTTGGGCGAAGGTTGAAGATGATTCCTGCGGCACTAATGGGCTTTGGCCAATTCAAGTCCCAGCATCCGGATGGAAAAGTGCTCTCGAAAGTAACTGGGTATGGCAGAGATTACGGACGCAATCCCTATGCGGGATATGACGACATACGAAAAACCCCATTTCTCTACAAGGGGCCATTACCCAAGAAAGTAAAGCCGATGGAACATCTGGTCACGGTCATGATCAATGGTGACGCGGTTGCCTATCCTTTTTCGGTTTTGAAAAAACGGCCAGTCGTGAATGACGAAGTCGCTGGGGTCCCTATTGTCGTATTCTTTGACAAGACAACACGTACTGCCCTGGGTCGAGAGAAGATCAAGAGTGGGAAGGCGATTGGCACAGGTGCAGTTTTCGACCGTAGAGTGGAGGGAAGGACGATGTCATTCGCAAAAAAAGGAGATTTCTTTGTCGATCGGGAAACCGGCTCGATCTGGAATGTGCTCGGTGTCGCAACTTCGGGACCTTTAAAAGGAAAGAGATTGGAGCGAGTTGTGTCGGGTGACTTCTTTGCCTTTGCTTGGATTGCATTTCGTCCCCACACTCGTATCTACAGACCCTAGTCGACATGGGTCGGTGGCACAACTTTTTGACTTGGTGCTGATCACCAAACATCATTTCCGCACTTCCCGCATCTTTTTCCAGTTCCCCACAGCCTTCGTGGCGCAGACTTTATGCCATACGATATTGAGCAGCATGATTATTTGGAATACGGTTCACGTCCCTTCGCCGCGCCTGATATGCTGGGCTTAAATCTCACCTCTTGGCGCCAGTTTCCTTGGCTTCCCTCAAACGTCGACGCCGACGGCGAAGCGCCGCAGGATAGCGGCCTTTCTTCTCCTCCGTCTCTGGAATCAGGGGTGAAATCGGTGTGGGCCTGCCTTCCTTAGCCAAGGCAACAAAAGTCAAAAAGGCAGTGCTGGTTTTGATGCGGTTACCGCTGAGCGGATCTTCTGAAAACACTTGGGCTTCCACTTCCATCGAGGTCGTATGACCCGGATATCAATGCCCCCAAAATGATCGATAGCCCGGGTCATGGCCTCTGCGATCGCCTCTTCGAGGTGGAGTCAGGCATTACTGGGGAGGAAGCGGTCTTGTTACTCGGCGATCTCGACAGCCAGAATCGAGATATCATCTTCCACCCTGGCGGGGCTCCATTCCTCAACATCCTCCAAAAGAGACGAAAGACTATCTTTGAGCGGCGCATTGCGGTCTCTCTTAAGCGCCTTGATGAGCCGTCCTTTGCCAAATTGCTCGCCCTTTGCATTCATCGCCTCAGTAATCCCGTCCGAATAGAGGTACAGTCGATCTCCTGGTTTCAGGCTAAGAGAGTGTTCCTCGTACTTGACCCCTTCGAAGAAGCCTATCGGGAACCCGGGTGCCTCGAGAATCACTGGCTCCGCCGCACGTGACAGGTAAACTGGACCAGGGTGTCCAGCAGAGACGTAACGAAACTCCCGTGTCTCGGAGTTCAGCATCCCGTAAAGCAGAGTAAAGTATTGCCGGCTTACAGGATCCATAGGAAATTGCTTGTTCAATTGCTCGGCGACTTCAGCGGGGGATAAGAGGCGATACCGAGAACCCTCGATACACTGTTTGAGTACAGAAGGTGAACTTGGATCAGGCGACAAAAAACGGTTGAGTGTTTGCGATAGGAGGGCTGCTACAACTCCGTGACCACTCACATCCAGGACGTAAAGACCTACCTGCTTCTCATCAAGCAGAAAGACGTTGAAAATATCTCCCGCCAATTCGTCGCAGGGCTTGAAGACCCATGCGAAACTCACTCCCGCGACGTCTGGGGGTACTTTGGGAAGAAGAGATTCTTGAATCCTGGCAGCTGCCTCCAAATCGCTCTTCATTCGCTCATGGGCACTGTGCAATTCTTGCTCCGCCCGCTTGCGCTTACTAATGTCGCGGACTAAGGCAATCATGCAGGACCTACCCGACATATCAATTATTGAGGCTGAAATCTCAGCCGGTAAGAATTGACCTGTTTTGGTTAAGCAGGTGAGTTCATCCGTCCATCCTTCTCCGTTTGTGGAAACCGATTTTGCGAACGCCAGCAGCCTGGACATCTCTTGCGGATGAATCGCGGAAATCGGCATGGTTAAAAGTTCTTCGCGGGAGTATCCGAGCATCTTGCTTGCCTTCGAGTTAACATCGAGAATTTCATCCTGGACCGCATCAATGACAATGATCGCATCGTTGGAATGTTCAAAAATCGTGCGAAATCGCTTCTCGCTTTCGTGTGACGTCTCCTCTGCCCGCTTGTATTCGGTTTCTAGCACTTCAGGTTTCCTAATCCGCCGATGGTTCTCTGACAGTTCACCGCTGAGTTGCTTTTCCTTTTTTTCCTCATCTTTCATGTTGGTCTCCACAAGGAAATTAGGAAGTAAATCTAACATTACATCAAATTCATACTGCATCCTATGGGGGGCGTACCGAAATTCAGTCAAAGTTCGATAGCAGCTGCATTGATCATCACGAGGCGGACCGTTACTGCACAGACTAAGTACCTCGTGTCCAGGAGTGCAAATAGGACACGAATTCTTACATGCTGAACTCGAACGGGGAAGCGTGTGGTGCGCCCATCTGATTAAGAATTC
>JADFOI010000153.1 GCA_022562935.1 Acidobacteriota bacterium | reverse complement strand
CAGAAACGGACCCAGGCCATGAGTTTATTATAGGTGTTGGGGGCACAAACGTCATAGTATTCCTGGGACGGGACACTTGATGCTGGTAAAAGATGGCTGGACGGAAATCGAAGGAGTTGCAACCCATTACCTGAGGGCGGGAGGAACAGGCTCTACCCTGGTTCTGCTTCATGGAGGGAGTGCCGATTCGGCTTCCCTTTCCTGGCGACCCTCAATGGATCTGTTTTCTCGCAGCCACCGCGTTATCGCGCCCGACTTGCCTGGATACGGATCAAGTGCCAAACCTGATCTGAATTACACCGTTGAGTACTACACACGGTTTCTCGGCCACTTTGTACAGCAGTTGGGTCTGGAGGGGTTCTCCCTGGTGGGACTTTCTATGGGAGGGCACATCGCTGGTTCTTTCGCTCTCCAGTTTCCCTCCCTGGTGGAAAAGCTGGTCTTGGCCAATAGTGCTGGATTAGGGACGCAGTGGCACTGGCAGGTGCTGGCCCAGCTGATGGTGAAGATGCCTCGGTTGCACAAAAGAATACGAGAAATGGGTCATCGCCAAACCATGAAACTCAGCTTGGGAAAGATTGTTCATAACCTGGAAGTGATCACCGATGATCTGATCGACGAGATTGCAAACAACGCGGCTGCTCGTGGTGCAGGACGAGCCTGGAGATCCTATCTCGAGAATGAAATGAATTGGTCCGGTTTTCGGCATAACCTTCTGGACCGGCTGTCTGAAATCACCCAACCCACACTGATTATCCATGGATCGAAGGACCGGCTGATACCCGTCAAGTGGGCGAGAAAGGCTCACCAGTTGATCCCCGATTCCAGACTGAGCATTCTCGAGCAATGCGGGCACTGGCCTCAAAGAGAGAAATCCGTTGAGTTTCATAAGGCCGTTCTGGAATTCCTGGAAAGCTAGCCCGGACGATGCATAATCCGGGCTTGGGGCCCTTCAAGGGCTGTCGGCGGTCCATTTCAGAACGCGGAAGATGCTCGAGTAGCTGTCGGTCCATACGGGTCCACCCGAGCCCTCTAACCGTTGCCACCCGGGATCATCGATCAAGTCCCCCAAGTCTTCCAGATGACGGGCCATAATAGCCCATTGGGAGGGTTCTTTTCCCAAGAGTCTCTCTTGTTCCGAGAGGGACAGGTCATTTTTTAGGAAACACACCAGCCCTAGTTCTTGGGCCAGATTTGCCACAACGGGGGTGAGATCCAAGTATTGGTTGGAGATGTGGAAGATGATCAGCCCGCGATCGGTGATTTTGTCCAGGTAGAGTTGAAGTGCTTCTTGAGTCATGAGATGGATCGGAACCGAGTCGGAGTTGTAAGCATCGAGGACCAATAGATCAAACTGGTTGCTGGGTTCCCTGGCTAAGGATAATCGAGCATCGCCCAGCACCACCTCGATGTCCGTACTGCACTTGCTCAAATAGGTGAAAAAACGAGGGTCGCGAGCAAGTTGTACTACAGTGGGATCGACTTCGTAGAAAGTCCATTCCTGACCTGGCCTTTGATAAGAGGCAATGGATCCCGCACCTAGACCGACAGCGGCCACTCGCCACTGCGCTGTCCGACCCTCGAGAGCAGCGAATAGCTGTCCCAGAGGGCCCGTGGCGTGATAGTAGGTGAGCGGCTCGCATTCACGAGAGGGGTCCAGGCTTTGCCTGCCGTGAAGTGTGCCGCCATGGGAAAGGAGATGATAACGTTCCTGGGAATCCACCAGGACGTTGTGAACCCCGAAGAAAGTACGCTGCCGATGTAAGACACTCCCTGCCCCCTGGGTATAGAAAGAACTTGCCAGAAGGAGAGCTCCCAGACCCAGGCCAAAACGCAAAGGCCGGGTTGAAAAGCTGTAGCAGAGGATGGCTGGGACGCCAAACATGACCGCCTGACTCATGGGGTGAGATGCCCATTGAAAAGTTTCGGCTCCCAGGATCAGCCCTGCAGCCAGGATTCCCAGGCCAGCGGGAAAAGCGGCATCGAACCATTTATAGGACA
Organism: Acidobacteriota bacterium; assembly: GCA_022562935.1. GTDB lineage: Bacteria > Acidobacteriota > UBA6911 > RPQK01 > JADFOI01 > JADFOI01. Next base: position 4,282 of record JADFOI010000153.1, on the reverse strand, counting down.
AGTGCTGCCCCTTTTCCGGCCAAGCCAGGAGCAGGGCGCTTGCCACCAACACCAGCGGGTACTCTAGGAGTGAAGAAAAAAGGATGGGGGCCAGAAATGCGTTGAATATTCCCCCCAACACCCCACCCAGGGATACCCACAGATAAAACTCGGTGAGGTGAGTGGTAGCAGGACGATCATTGGCAACCACTCCATGACAAACCATGGCGATGACGAAAAGGGAGATTAGATGAATCACCACCATTAACCCGATCGGTTGTGTGGCCTGAAGAATAATGACGATGCTCACGGGAAGAGCGAGCATGGGAAAAATACGAACCATGAAGGAATGGGGTATCAGTGTTCTTCTAGCGAACACCAGAATTAAGGTGAGTAAATAGATGGATAGGGGAAGGACCCAAAGCAGAGGGACCGGCGCAATGTTGGTGGAAAGGTAGGTGGTGACACTCAGCATCAAGCTGGAGGGAACAAAGGCTCCCAGTATCCATCGAATCAGCCGAGCAAACGTCACCGGGCCTGGATTTTTCACGCTGAGCTCGGTGGGGTGGGTGCCGGTGGATTCAGACCGATCCTGGGTTGAGGATCCAGAGGATCTCCACACGGTTAGGGCACAGGCCAGGGTCAGGACGATCAGGAACCCGTATCCCACTCCCCACACCCAGGTTTGGTCCTGCAGATGAAGGTAGGGTTCAAGGAGTAGTGGATAGCCGAGAAGACCCACCAGACTTCCTGCGTTGCTGGCTGCATAGAGGAAATAGGGGTCTGCAGCCTTTGGATGAGGGGTGACCGAAAACCACTTTTGAAGCATCGGGCTGATGGTGGCGACCACGAAGAAAGGAAGGCCCAGGGTTACCAGTAAGAGAGACAGAAGCCAGAAAATGGGATTCACCTCCCCGGGGGGAATCTGGCCTTGAGGGATGCCGATAGGTAGAAAGAGAAGGGGGAGAAAGATGATGAAGCATTGAATGAGCGCCTGTCGACGGATGCCAAACCAGCGTGAAGTAAGGTGAGCATAAAGATAGCCGAACAACAACACACCCTGGCAAAACACGACCTGTGTGTTCCAGACTGCGGGTGATCCTCCCAGTAACGGCAGCGCCATCTTTCCAAACATGGGCTGTACCAAAAACATGAGGGCCGCGCTGAGGAACAAGGTAACAGGGTAGAGGGTCAGCACAATGGACATCCTCGGTAGCTGGACCAGTCGTTCAATCCAAACCGCGGTAGACTTTCAACGCGCTTTGATGCCAAAAACAAGAGTAAGGACTCGACTCGCGGATGGCGGTCCGGGACACTGAAAGTTATCACAGTGGGCTGCGCCTGCCGCTCTTGTATGAAAACGGTTCGGCCGGGAGAAGGCGTGGCTACATCTGTGCCAACGCCGGGAGTGATACCTCCAGCACATCAGAAGGTGGGATCACGCTTTTGCCCCCAAGCCCCCGATCATTCAGCAGCGCAGATGCACGACTATTTGGGGGAAAGAAGTCGGAGTCCAGGCAACCGTCATTCGGTCGGACACCGTTGGCCTGCATGGGAAGCTTGCTTGCTCCCTGCTCTGCAAATCTCGTAAGGATCAACCCTCCAGACCCAGTATTCGAGAGCCATTGGCCCAGAGGATCTTCTGCTTGGCTTCCTCACTGAGGGCAAGACTCTGAAAAGCCTTCAGATTGGCACCCATATCGGCTCCTGGCCAATCCGTACCGAAGAGTACCTTGTCGGCCAGACGTTCCAAATCAGGCCAATAATCGAGTAGTCGTTTGGGGGGTAAGCCAGAAATGTCGAAGTAGACATTCTTGTGCAGGCGTACCAGAGCAGCAGCCCGATCATACCAGAGCATTCGCCCACCGTGGCACATGATGATCGTCAGCTCTGGAAAATCCACGGCCACATCGTCCCAGAAGAGCGGATCTCCATACTTGAGTCGTGAACCAGCGAAAACAGAACTTCCGGTGTGTGCCATGACCGGTATACCTAGTTCTTGTGCCTTGGCATACAGAGGATAGAGAAACGGCTGGTTGGGATAAAAGTACGCGTATGTGGGATAAAGTTTTAGTCCGCAAAAACCGTGCTGGCGAACCGCCGTATCCAATTCAGCCGCTGGATTGAGGACCATATAGGGATTAAAGGTACAAAAGGGTATTAAGCGGCCATGGCTGGGCGCCGTAAACTGCTGGACATGGTCATTCGGAATGATAGCTGACGTAATCACGGCAGTCTCCGCCAGCACCACGGCACGATCGACGCCCGCATCATCCAAGAGAGCCAGGAAGTTCCGAGGATTTGCATAACGTTCTGCAAACTCATCAAACTTATCCAGATCTCCTCCCTGATTGTCACTCATGAATGCCTTGTACCCAGCCGGCATGTTGGGATCTGGACGAACCGCATGAGTGTGAAAATCAAGAATCATTCATGACGACCTTTCTACTCTGAGCTGGTCTTGGGTGGGGATTGTAATGGGGAGAAGGCAAAGCGTCAACGGTCGGGTTCGGGCTATCTCCAATGTGCCTTGAGTCGCGCCCTTGAATGGCTTCACCCGCCATTGACCGATTGTCTTACTGAAAGGCAGAGCTTTTCTCCTTCCCTAAGGGCTAGTCATTCAGCCTGGTGATCGCATCCAAACCGCGGTAGACTTTCAACTCAACCTAATAGCGGAAAAGAGGGCAGTCCCGCCAGTCGCAGGTGGTGCCCAAGGCCCTGATTTCTATTTTTGCCATGGTGTTTGTGCTTTCTTACATTTTACTGCCTCACTGAGGGATGGTGATGGGACAAGGGATCGCTTCATGAATTCCATTCAACGCTCGTCGCTCGGGGTCATGGTCTGCGGTACTTCGATTCTGGCCCTGGCCATTGGGATTCGGCTCAGTTTTGGGCTGTTCCTACAACCCATGTCCCAAACCCTGGGCTGGGGGAGAGAGACCTTCGCCTTTGCCATTGCGCTGCAAAACATCCTGTGGGGTTTGACCCAACCCTTGATGGGGATGTTGGACGACAAATACGGGGCCCGCAAAGTCGTCGCTATGGGTGGGTTGGGCTACTGTTTTGGGCTGTACCTGATGTCTCAGGCCACCTCTCCCCTCACCCTGAACCTGACAACGGGGCTGCTGATCGGGGTCAGTCTCAGTGCCACATCCTTCGCGGTGGTGCTGGGCGTGGTAGGACGGGAAGTGAGTGAACGAAACCGAAGCATGGCGCCCTGGGCCTTGCTTCGGCAGGGGGTTCGGTGGGGCAAGTCCTCATCCTACCCATTGGACAAGCCCTGATTACCGCATATGGATGGGTCCTGGCTCTAGGGGGGCTCGCTGCCATTGCCTTTCTCATGGTTCCCCTGGCTGCGGCATTGGGTCCCAGTGAGAGGAAGAGTCGGAAAGAGCTAAAAGAGCAGTTGATCAGTCATGCTGTGGCGGAGGCGGGTCTCCATCGGGGATATTGGTTGCTGATGGCTGGATTCTTCGTTTGTGGTTTTCATGTGACCTTTATTGCCACCCACCTCCCGGCCTTGGGGCAACTGCGTTGGCCCTGATCGGTCTCTTTAATATCATCGGTTCCTTCTTTTGGGGTATCGTGGGTGGAAAATACAGCAAGAAATATAGTTTAAGCTCACTTTATCTTGCCCGTGCAGTTTTGATTGCTGCTTTGGTGCTCTTCCCCATCTCCAATCTTTCCATCCTGGTTTTCGCTTCAGGAATGGGCTTCCTGTGGTTGGGAACGGTACCACTGACCAGTGGCTTGATCGGGCAGATCTTCGGAGTTCGATACCTCTCGACACTCTTCGGAATCGTATTTTTCAGCCATCAGATCGGCGCCTTCCTGGGAGTGTGGCTGGGTGGCTATATTTTTGATGTCACCGGCTCCTACGATATCGTCTGGTATGTGTCCATTGCCCTGGGAGTCCTATCCGCGTTGCTGCACTGGCCCATTAATGAGCAACCCGTTGCCCGATTGGCATTGGCTGGAGAAAGCAGCTCACCGACTTAAACAAACAGCAAGAGAGCGGCCAGCAGGGTTCCCACCATCGCCACCCCGTAACAAAGGACCGCGACCGGAGTTTTCAGGCTCCGGAGTCCCAGGTCCATGAGCACGAATCGAAAGCGGTGGGCCCAGTGAAAAAGTGGCAGCGAAATGAGGAGAAAAAGGTAGATTTGCAGCAAGGGATTCTCCAGAAGGGCGGTCATCCGCTGGTAAGCGAGGACCTGTGGGGAAACCCATCCAAAGGCGATTCCTACACCCGTGACGATCACGTGAACGGGAAGGAGAAAAGCGGCCAGCGTTCCTCCTGCTG
>JADFOI010000039.1 GCA_022562935.1 Acidobacteriota bacterium | reverse complement strand
AGATTGGGTGCGGGACGCACTAAAGTCCGAGCTGTTCGACCAGTTGCCTGGCCACCTCGGCATTGGGTCCCTCGGGCGTCAACTCCAGGTACTTTTTCAAGTGGCCCGCCGATTCTTCCATCTGGCCCGTTCCCAGCATTGAGATGCCCAGCTGGTAGTGTGCCTCTGCGTATTCAGGATCCGCCTCCAAGGCTTTGTCCAAAGCTTCGATGGCTTCCTCAGATTTACCGGAGTTTATGAAGGTGACGCCCATATTGTAGTAGTTCACAGCGGCATCCCGGGGATCCCCGTAAGCACTCAGACTGACGGCCTTTTGATAGAGTTCGCGGGCCTTTTCCGTATCTCCCATCGAGGCATAGAGCCCCCCCATGTTCTGATACAGGGTAGGGTCTTCGGGAGCCAGATCAATCGCTTTTTGATAGGCCTCTACGGCTTGCTCATTCTGGTTCAGTTTGGAGTGGGAGTTCCCGACGTTGGCCCAAAGTGCGGGCTGCTGATCATCCAATTCCAGGGCGGCGTTGAACACCGCCAGAGCCTGTTCATACTCCCCTTGATTGAAGAACTGCAATCCCTGATCCATATTCAGCCTGACTTCGGTAGCGGACTTTTGACGTCTGTCCGCGTTCTCAGCGTCTGCCTTCATCTGCTCGATCTGTTCATCGGTGAGTTCAAAGAGGAGTGGACCGCTCAGCCCGCGCTGAAGAGTGAAATCAACCAGTCCCTGCGTACCTCTCCGATCAGTGGTGGCTTGCAGGCCTTCCGCGAAAGCACTTTGGTAGCCCTCTTTTACGGCGATGACACGGTAGGTTCCCTGTCGGGTCACTCCTCCGTGATAGTACTCACCCTTGGCGTCGGTCTCCACTTTGTATTTTCTTGCCACTTCCATGCCTTCGATCCTGATCGCAACGCCCTCGATCGGATTGCCTTCTGCGTCGGTGACCTTTCCTCTGATATTGCCGACCTGGGCATAAGCCTGAGTCATCAATAAGGATGAAAAAAGAGTGAATAGAAGGAATGGTCTGGTGCTCCTCTTCATAATCTTCCTCTAAAAATCATTGCCCCCTAGGTTATTGATGCATTTTGACGACAGAAGGCTCGCAATGCATCAATATTATCGGTGATGGTGCATTTTGGCAAGCTTTCGATGAAGAGTTTCCCGTAACTTCGAGTTCGAAGACGGCTGTCCAGTACAGCCAGAACGCCTCGGTCCCGGCGAGAACGGATGAGTCTCCCCAAGCCTTGTTTCAGGGCAATGATGGCCTTGGGAACGCTATAGCGCAGAAAGGAGTTGGCTCCTTCCTTTTCCAGCCAGTTGATGCGGGCTGCCACCAAGGGCTCCGTTGGAACCAGAAAAGGCAGCTTGTCGATAATCACAGCACGCAGGGCGTCACCTTGAACGTCCACACCCTGCCAGAAACTGGAGGATGCGCAGAGCACGGCATGGGGTGTGTCCCTGAAAATTTCCAGCAGCTGATTTTTGGGCAGTTCTCCTTGTCGAAATAGGGGGAAGGGAATCTCTTCACGAAGGGCTTCATAAACACGATTCATCTGAGAAAAACTGGTGAAGAGCAGAAAAGCATACCCCTGGGTAATGCCAAGAATTTCCTGAATCTCATGGAGAGCACGAGGAAAATAGTGGTCGGAGCGCGGCTCGGGAAAGGACCCAGGAATATAGAGCATCGTTTGCTCTAAATAGTTGAATTCGCTGTGGGTTATGACTTCCTTCGGCTCCCGGATGCCCAGTCTCTCTTTGAAGTATTCGAAGTTATTGTGGGTGGTCAGGGTAGCCGAGGTAAAAATGGTGGTATCGGTGCGTGAAAAGAGCTTTTGCTGGAGAATTGGGGCCACTTCAATAGGGTTGACATGCAGAAAAACTCCGCGGGCCCTGTTCTCGAACCAGTAAACGTTTTCAGAGTTCTCCAGATCAAAGATCGCGTCCAACGTCACCCTCATCTGTTCCAGGTTCCGGATCAGCGGGTCGGCTTCGGCTGGGCGATCTGTCGTTAGCTCCATGCTGTGGTAAAGGCCTTCCAGCGATTGCTGCAATCGCTGGAAGGAATCGAGAACTTCAGCACGCAGGTCCACCGTTGTTCCATCCGGTTGTTGGTAAAGATTCAGTGAATAGCGCCCCCTCAATCCGGGAAATGAATTGAAGAAGGCGGTGGAAGAGGCTTGTACCTGATCCAGCGGGTGCGTGGATTCCAGAGAGTCCGAAAAGACTTTGCGGAAATTCCGGCAAAACTCTTCGACCTGATAGTTGCTGATCTGCTTTCCGAAGTGCTGCGCCGCGATGTCCTCGACTTCATGAGCTTCGTCCAGAATCAGGACGGAGAAACTGGGCAGTACGTGGCCTATCTCATCGCTTTCAAGTGCCAAATTCGCGAACAACAAGGCATGGTTGACCACGATGAGGTCCGCCTCCAAGGCCCTCTGGCGCATCCGGGTCACGTAGCACTGGTCGAAGTAGGAGCATTTATGGCCGGTGCAGGTGTCCGACCGCGCATCGAGGTTCCTCCACAGGGAATCGTCGTCTCTCATCCAGCTGAGTTCGGAGCGATCTCCGGTCTCGGTCTCCTGGACCCACCGGGATAGGGAACCCCACGGCTCCGGGGCCTCATGAGGTTCTGCCTGGGGTTGCTGATCATGGAGCTTTTTTAAGCAGAGATAGTTTTGTCTCCCCTTCATGTAGGTCACCGATAAGTTGGGAAAGATGTGCTGGCGGATAAAGGGGATATCTTTGAAAAAAATCTGGTCCTGTAGGTTCTTGGTGGCCGTTGAAACGATCACGCGTTGGTTGCAGAACAGAGAGGGAATCAGGTAGGCAAGAGTCTTACCCGTTCCGGTGCCCGCTTCGACACACAAAGGATGTCGATTGGCGATGGCATCCAGTACCGCCTCCGCCATCACCTGTTGGGAGGGCCGATGTTCGTAGCTGGGCAGCTGACTTTCCAGAATGCCGCCGGGCTTGAATATTTGCTCGAGAGTGATGCCGTTAGTGTCTCGTCCCATGAATACCATAGCGTTTGTGGGGAGCGCGACGGTGTCGAGTTCGCGAAGGGACGACGACGCGATGTCTGTGTGCATCGCGGAGGAGGAGCGACAAAGAAATCGATGCCGTCCCGTCGCCACCCTTCGGGCTGATGGGGGTTGCGGGCGATCTCCGCGTCGCTCGTCGTCGCCGATGTCCCTGCATCACCTCCTCCTCGCTCCTTGATCTCCCCTCCCAAGCCCCATCAGCAAACGTCATGGTATTCATGGGATGAGACACTGTATCGATCTCAATCGAGTTCTTGAGTTAACTCCAGCCGCTGAGCATAAAGAGGGAACTGGTTTGTGAGTGCCTTGACTTCCTTCTCGACCTCCTTTTGGACCCCTGGGCTATCGATATTGTTGAGGACTCTGCCCATGCACTCTCCGATTTGACCCATCTGCTCTTCCTTCATATGTCGAGTGGTCACGGCTGGAGTTCCCACCCGGATCCCGCTGGTCACCAGGGGCGGATGAGTGTCGAAAGGAATGGCGTTTTTGTTGACGGTTATGGCAGCTTCTTCCAGGGCCTTTTCGGCCTGCTTGCCATTCATGCCTTTGGAGAAGACGTCGACCAAAAAGAGATGATTGTCGGTTCCTCCCGAAACGATTCGAAAACCTTGTTCCTCGACGGCTTGAGCCAGGGCCTGGGCATTGCGGATGACCTGTTGCTGATAAGTCTTGAAAGGCTCTGATGCCGCTTCTTTAAGGCATACGGCTTTAGCGGCGATAATGTGAACCAAGGGGCCGCCCTGGATTCCCGGTAAAACAATCTTGTCGATCGCTTTCTTGTGCTCTTCCTTGCACAGGATCATTCCACCGCGAGGCCCTCTCAAGGTCTTGTGGGTGGTGGTGGTGACAAAGTCGGCATAGGGAACGGGACTGGGATGCAGGCCTGTGGCCACCATCCCCGCAATGTGGGCAATGTCCGCCATCAAATAAGCACCAACTTTTTGGGCGATCTCGTAGAAGCGGTCAAAGTGGATCACGCGGCTGTAAGCGCTGGCTCCACACACAATCATTTTGGGTCTTTCCCGCTTGGCGATGTCCTCTAATTCGGTGTAGTCGATCTGCTCACTCTCCCGGTCCACACCGTAAGCCACCACCTCATACAGCTTCCCTGAGAAGTTCAAAGGGTGTCCGTGGGTCAGGTGTCCACCATGGTCCAGCTTCATCCCTAAAATCTTGTCACCAGGCTCCAGAACCGCCATATAGGCGGCCATATTGGCTTGGCTTCCAGAATGGGATTGGACGTTGGCGTGCTCGGCACCAAATAGTTTCTTGGCACGCTCAATGGCCAGATTCTCAACCACGTCAACGTTCTGACAGCCCCCGTAGTAGCGCCTGCCTGGATAGCCTTCAGCATACTTGTTGGTGAAAATGGAGCCCATGGCCTCCAGTACGGCTTCACTGGCAAAGTTTTCTGAGGCGATGAGTTCCAGTGTCTCGGACTGCCGCCTGGTTTCCATGAGGATGGCGTCGTAAATTTCGGGGTCGACTTCGCGTAATGGTTTGATCACGGCCGCATGGTAGCTCACTTGACTGAATAGGGTCAAACGGATACAAGTAGGCCCCTTATGAAGTGGTCCCAACTCTTTGTTCCCACACTGCGAGAGGTTCCCGCCGAGGCGGAAGCTCCCTCCCACCAGCTTCTCTTGCGGGCGGGATTTATTCGACAATTGAGCGCAGGGATTTATTCGTATCTCCCCCTGGCCCGACGGACTCTACTGAAAATTGAAGCGATTATTCGGGAAGAGATGGACAACATCGGGGCCCAGGAGTTTCACTTGCCGGCTTTACATCCCGCAGAACTTTGGAAAGAAACGGGACGCTGGGAGCTCATGGGTGAGAATCTGTTTCGTCTCAGGGACCGGACGGACCGCGAGTTCTGCCTGGGCATGACTCATGAGGAAATCTTCACTTCCATTGCCCGCAACGAGATTCGCTCCTATCGGGAGCTGCCTCAGATCTGGTATCAGATCCAGACTAAGTTTCGAGATGAACCCCGGCCCAAGTCCGGCCTGTTGCGGACCCGGCAGTTCACGATGAAGGACTCCTACAGCTTCGATCTGGGACCAGAGGGATTGGATCAAAGCTACAATCTTCACAGCCAGGCTTATCATGCCATTTTTGATCGCTGTGGGCTGGAGTATGTCATGGTCGAGGCCGAATCCGGAACCATGGGCGGCAGTGAGTCTGAAGAGTTCATGGTGAAGAGCGAGGCCGGCGAAGATGTGGTGGTGAGCTGCTCGTGTGGTTATGCAGCCAACCTGCAGCGAGCCGTTTCCCAGATCACTGAGGTCAGCGACGAAGAAGGGGACCTTTCCCCGGAGGAGATCCATACTCCGGGACAAAAAACAATTCGGGAAGTGTCGGATTTTCTAAAACTTCCCACCACCCGTCAGATCAAGTCGCTGGTGTACATGGTCGAGGATCGACCCCATCTGATTTTGCTGAGAGGGGATCATCAGCTCAACGAGTCTCAACTCGAGTCTGCTCTGGGCACGGGAGTGTTCCGTCCTGCCACTGCAGAGGAAATCCGCGAGACTTTCGGGGCCGACCCGGGAAGCCTGGGACCCGTGGGGCTGACACAGGTCCCGATCTTTGCGGACCAGGCCCTTGAAGGACGCCGAAACATGGTGTGTGGTGCCAACAAGGACGACTATCATTTGAAGAACGTCACTCCCGACAAGGACTTTAGTCCCACCTACCACAGTCTCCGGGAGGTCGAATCGGGGGATCGATGTGTGCGCTGCCAACAACCCCTGGAGGTGGCAAAGGCCCTGGAGATCGGGCACATCTTCAAACTGGGCTACAAGTACAGCGAGCCGATGGGTGCCACTGTCCTCACTGACGAGGGCAAGAAGGTTCCGATGATCATGGGAAGTTATGGAATCGGCCTGGAGCGAATTATGGTGGCCGCAGTGGAGCTCTATCACGATGATGCGGGGATTGTCTGGCCCCGCAGCATTGCCCCTTTGCAGGCCATCGTGACGCTTCTGCGTCCTGACCAGTTCGAGCAGCAGCAGGCGGCACAAGGTTACTACGAAGAGCTCACCCGCCTGGGCATCGATTGCCTGCTCGATGACCGCCAGGAGCGCCCTGGGGTCAAGTTTAAAGACGCCGAGCTCATCGGGATTCCCGTTCGCATCACCGTGGGTAGCAAATTCAGCCAGGGAATCGTCGAGGTGTTCTCCCGAAAGGAGAAAACCCTTCAGGAAGTCTCCGCCGATGAGGCGGTCCAGGAGGCCGTTCGAATGCTGGATGCCTACCCCATTTAATCTCTCTTGTAGGGAGTTCGGGGACAGCCCCAAGAATTCTCCCAGAATTCTTGGGGCTGTCCCCGAACTCCCTGTAGAATGTCGGCAACATCATGGGCAAAATCAAACTCCATTGGTGGATCATGCTGGGAATGGTGGTGGGCGTGGTCACCGGTACCCTCATGAACCAGGCCTACATCGACGAAGCTCGAGAAACGGTGCTGGGTTCCGGGTACTCGGAAGCGACCCCCCAACAGCTTCAGGAGAACGCTCAAAATATTAATGAAGAGCTGAGACGGAGGGTCATCGCAACCTCCGTCGGTGCGGCTATCGAGGGACTTTCTCGCATCTTCATGAGTCTCCTGAAGATGATTGTTCTTCCCCTCGTTTTCTTCTCCCTTGTTTTGGGAATCTCGGGGATGAAAGAGGCGAAACGGCTTGGACGCATTGGGATCAAGACGGGCGCGTGGTATGTCCTGACCAGTCTGCTGGCCATCATCACGGGCCTGCTTGTGGTGAATCTGGTCGGTCCAGGGCGAGGAACAGAGATCCAAATTCCCACACAGGCCCAAGAAGCGCAACCGCCGCAATCCTTCTGGGATGTGATTGCGTCCATGATCCCTGAGAATATAGTCGAAGCGGCGGCAACCTTCGATATGTTCGGCGTCATTTTCTTTTCCCTTCTCTTTGGGATTTTCTTGTTGCTGGTCGAGGAGGAGGTTGCCGCAGGAATGCTGTCCTTCATTAAGGGCGGAGCTGCCGTGATGATGAAGATGACCCAATTCGTCATTTCGCTGGCCCCCGTGGGAATCGCGGCACTGATCGCGAACACCGTAGCCACCAGCGGACCGAGCATCTTTATCAGCCTATTTCCCTACGTCCTGACTGTGGCTTTAGCTTTAGCGATCCACTTCCTTGTGACCCTTCCTCTCTTGCTGCGGTTTTTTACGGGTTACCCTCCTTACCGTTACATGCGGGCCATGAGCCCAGCGCTCTGGACCGCATTCTCTACGGCCTCCAGCAGTGGGACGCTGGGCGTGACCATGGAACGGGCCCGCCAGGGAGCGGGGCTCTCCAATCGCATCACCAGTTTTGTTCTGCCCCTGGGCGCCACCGTGAACATGGATGGAACGGCCCTTTATGAATGTGTAACCGTGCTCTTCATTGCCCAGGTCCACTCCAGCACCCATCCCGATTTCCCTGCGCTTTCGCTGGGAAGCCAGCTGTTCATTGTCTTTCTTGCGCTGACGGTCAGCATCGGAGCGGCCGGGATTCCTCATGCGGGACTGGTGATGATGGTCATTATTTTACAAGCCGTCCATCTGCCGCTTGAGTACACCTCGCTGATCTGGGGCGTGGACCGGATCCTGGACATGGCCCGAACGATGACCAACATCTGGAGCGATGCAACAGGAGCGGCCGTGATTGCGCACTCCGAGAATGAAATCGAGGAATCGGTCCTCTTTTCTTCCTAAGTACCCTCTCAGTACCCCCTCTCCCGGCCAGGAACAAAGCCATTTTTGCTTGACTTCGGCCTATTTTGGACTAAAATAGATTAAATAGGATTATATAGGAGTAATTTCTGTGGGGGTGGATCTTTTAGATGCTGCGGGGCAATTTTCCGGCAAAACTGGATGCTCAAGGTCGAATCAAGATTCCGACTGCCCACCGAAAGTATATTTTCGAGCAGTATGGCCCAGAACTCTATATCACCAGTATCACCGGAGAGAACATTTTGATTTATCCCTTCAGGGAATGGGAGGAAATCGAGGCCAAGTTGTCGATGCCCCCGAAGATGCTCCCGGAAAAAGAAAAGTTTTTGCTTCGTGCCAATTTCTATGGACAGGCCTCTTCTATGGACAAGCAGGGAAGAGTATTGATTCAAACCCACCTGCGAGAGGCGGCTCAGGTTGATGGTGAGGTGGCGGTGATGGGATATCTGACTTATTTACAAGTGTGGAACAGGGAGCGGGTCCAGAATCTACTCAAATCCAATCCCTACACGGACAAGGATGCCACCGCCTTGGCTGAATTGGGTATTTGATGGGTACCGCTGTGGACCATATGCCCGTCCTGCTCGGTGAAGTTTCGGATTTCCTGCGAGTCAGGAAAGAAGGGGTTTACGTGGACTGCACCCAGGGGTCAGGAGGGCACTCCGATGAAATTCTTTCCCAACTTGAAGGAACGGGTCAGCTGATCGCTTTGGACCGGGACCAGGAAGCCCTGGACAGGGCCCGAGAGCGTTTGGGATCCCATACCAGGAACCTTCAGGTTTTCCACCAGAACTTTAAGGAATTGCCGAGCCTTCTCTCTCGACTGGGGGTTGGGGCTGTGGATGGATGTCTACTCGATCTGGGGGTCTCCTCGGATCAACTGGGTTCGCCCGAGAGAGGTTTTAGCTTTCAGCTGGAAGGGCCCATTGACATGCGCATGGACACTCGACAAGAAACCACTGCCGCCCAGTTGCTCAACGAGTGTTCCGTGGAGGAGTTGGCAGAGATCTTCTGGCGTTACGGGGAGGAAAAGGCAGCCCGAAGGATCGCCACAGCCATCGTCGAGCATCGAAAGTCGTCGAAGTTTTGTACCACCACAGACTTGGCTCAAGTCGTCGAGAAGGTCAAAGGACGCGGTCCACACCGTATCCACCCAGCCACCCTGGTGTTTCAGGCCTTGCGAATCGAGGTCAATCAGGAACTGGTGGGACTAGAGGAATTTCTGGAGCAGGCCATCTCTTTGCTCGCTCCCCAGGGAAGACTGGTGGTCATTGCCTTTCACAGCCTGGAGGATCGGATTGTCAAGACGGTTTTTCGCAAAGCGGCTGGCAAATGCGTCTGCTTTCGGCCAGCCGAGTTTTGCGATTGTCCCCGGGTGGAACAGGTCCGGATTCTAACCAGAAAACCGGTAACGCCTTCCCCGCAGGAAATCGAGAGTAATCCTCGGGCGCGAAGCGCCAAGCTGCGGGCGGTGGAGAAGATAGAAACAACTGACAACTGACAACTGAGAAGAGAGGACTGAGTGCTGAGGACTGAGTGTTGACAGAAGACAACAGACAGGGGATAGAGGACAGTAAGACCTGGAACGTGGAACTGAGCCAATGATCGATCTGCAACTTCAGGAATTGAGTAACTATCCGGTTGGAAGCGACGATCGGGCCACCTTTTCTGAAATTGTCCGCTGGATCAGCGTGGTTGCGCTTCTTGTCTGTCTTATCTTGGCCTACGCCTGGTCTCGCAACGAGATCCTCAATGTCCACTACCAGATGGAACGCCTCAGAAAAGGAAGCAACGAATTGGGGGAGATCAACGCCACCCTACGGGCGGAATATTCCTCTTTGATCAGTCCGGAAAGCGTCTATCGGGAGGCCAGTAAACTGGGTCTGGTCAGCTCGAACCGCACTGAAGTCAGAATTCTCAATTCCGATATCGCCACCGTCAAACCCTCCGGTCAGTTGGTGGCACAATCGACGGTTGCGAAGAAGTTATTACATGAATGAAGTCTGTGAATAGATGGAAGAAACACAGAATTGCCGTCCTGTCTCGTCTTCTCGGTCTTTACCTGTTGCTTGGGGTGTGGAGTCTCACTCTTGTCGGTCGTCTTGTTTACCTTCAGATCTTCAAGAGTGAGGAATATCGTTTAAAGGCCGAACAGCAGTATTTCGGGTATATCGAGCTTAGTCCCAAGCGGGGCGACATCCTGGATCGTCATCTCGACGAACTGGCCATTAGTGTCAAGATCGATTCTGTTTATGTTCACCCCAGAGAAGTACTCGAACCTCTCAGCACGGCCAGAGCTCTCGCCCCCCTTCTCGAAAAACAGGAACAGGAACTTTATCAAGGTTTGATCAGTGATCGGCCCTTCGTCTATCTGGCCCGAAAAATCCCGCCCCGTCAGGCCCAACAAATCCGAAGGCTAAATTTGCCGGGTGTGTACTTTCAAGAAGAGACCGGGCGGATTTACCCGGGCCGCGAATTGGCCGCACATGTGCTCGGTTTTACGGGTGTGGACAACGAAGGTTTGGCCGGCCTCGAATATCTTTACAATGATTCCATCAAGGGAAGGAACACCCGGGTTCATCTGAGCGTCGACGCCAAACGACACAGCTATGCCAGCGATGCCCGCTGGGGGCAATCGGGCGGGAACACCCTGGTTTTGAACATCGACAGGCCGATACAATACGTTGCCCAACAGGTTTTGGAGGAGGCCGTCCGTTCCAGCCAGGCGGTGAGCGGAAGTGTTATCGTCATGGACCCACACACGGGTGAGATTTTTGCCATGACTTCTTACCCATTCTTCAACCCGAATTCTTACGCCGATTTCGGCGCGGAAATCCGCCGCAACCGCGCTATTTTGGATATTTATGAGCCTGGCTCCACCTTCAAACTGGTTGTTTTTTCCGCAGTTCTCAATGAGGGCTTGGCCGATCCCTCCGAGTTTATAGACTGCCAGATGGAGACCTTTAACCTTGCGGGAAGAAAGTACCGTGAGGCCAGTCGAGGTTTCGGACTTCTGAGCTTCAACGAAGTCCTGGCCAAATCGAGCAACATAGGAACGATCAAGTTGGGCCTGCGCCTGGGAGAAGAGAAACTGTACCAGTACATCAGGCTGTTCGGTTTTGGCGAGAAAACGGGAATCGATCTGCCCGGAGAGCAGGTCGGATTACTGCGTCCTCCTGATCAATGGTCGAAGATTTCCATCGGGGCTCTCTCGATTGGACAGGAGGTGGGTGTGACTCCGCTTCAGATGTTGCGAACCCTCGCCACAATCGCAAACGGGGGATACCTGGTCACTCCTCGAGTGGTCCGTCGCGTTTTGACACCCAAGGGAGACGTCTTTTATGAGCCTGTGGCCTCCAGAAAACGAATCGTCCGGCTGGCAACCACTCTTCAGATGAAAAAGGCTCTTTCCCTGGCCGTAACGGAGGGAACAGGTGTTGATGCTCAACTCAACGGATACTCCTCCGCAGGCAAGACGGGAACGGCTCAAAAATTCATCGACGGAGAATATTCCCGCACCCAATATGTTGCTTCTTATGTTGGATTTGCACCTCTTGACAATCCGGTTGTGGCCGCCATTGTCGTCATCAACGAACCCCAAGGGGAATACTATGGGGGGCACTTGGCAGCACCTGCCTTCAAGGCTATCGTGGAACAGTCCTTGATTCACCTTCGGGTTCCTCGGGATCAACCTCTTAGAATGGAAGAGGTACCCCCAAAGACTGCGTCCAGGGAACTTGTGGTCTCGCAAGGTGTCTCAGTCAAGGAGGAGCAGCTTCTGCTGGAACAGCTGGCGGAAACGGTTTTGACACTCATTCAGGAAGAGCCTGCAAATCAGAAACCGAGAAACACAATCACCGTGGATACGAAGCCCTTTTCGATGCCCGATTTTTCAGGATTGAGCTTAAGAGAAGTCGCCCAGCGGTGTACGAGTCTCGGCCTGCGCTTAAAGGTTTCCGGCAGCGGGGTAGCGATTGGCCAAAACCCGCCGGCATGGAGTAAAGTCTCGAAAGGTAGGGTCTGTGAAGTCTTTTTCTCCAGTAGCAGCAAAAATGCGTCTTCAAGAGTTGCTCTCTATTCAGACGGTTTTGTCGCTGCGAGAGCCCCGTAAGAAAATGAACCCTGAAATTCGGTCACTCGATTACGATTCTCGCCGGGTGAAAGACGGTTCACTTTTCTTCGCCATTGAGGGAGCCCAGACAGACGGACACCTCTATATTGGTGAGGCTCTTGAAAAAGGTGCCGTGGCGGTTGCCTCGCAACAGGAGCCACCGCCTGGCTCAACGGTGCCTTGGATTCAGGTGGAAGCGATCAGGCCTTTTATGGCGTCGCTGGCGGACCACTTCTATCAGCAGCCCTCCCGCCAACTCCAACTCGTGGGGATCACCGGAACCAATGGGAAGACAACGACCACCTTTTTGATTCACTCTATTCTGGAGCGCCAGGGTCCAGCGCTGCTCATGGGGACGATCAAGACCCAAGTGGGGGAATGGAAGGGGGAATCAGAGCGAACCACTCCCGAAGCGGTGGATATTCAGAAGATCCTGGCTCAGGCTGTGCAATCCGGATGTCGTATGGGTGTCCTGGAGGTTTCCTCTCACGCCCTTTTTTTTCATCGAGTGGATCAATGCTCTTTTCCAGTGGCCGTCTTTACAAACTTGAGCCAGGACCATCTCGACTTTCACGGCAGTCTGGAAGAGTACTTCCAAGTGAAGTGCCGCCTCTTCCAAACCGCTTACAACCCTGGCCTCAAATACGCTGTGTTGAACGGGGATGATCCTAGAGTGGCCCGTATCCAGCTCCCGCCCGAAATTCAGTCGGTCACCTTCGGAGTTTCTGAAAATAGCGACGTCTATCCACTGGCCCACAAAACTTCTGTCGAGGGCATCGAAGCGGAGCTCCAGTTCTTCAATCGGCGACTCTCCCTGTCCAGCCCCTTGGCAGGCCAACACAACCTGTACAACATCATGGCTGCCGCAACGGCAGCCAGTTTTTTAGGAGTCACTGATGAGCAAATTTATCAGGGCATCGCACGATTGGACCGGGTGCCAGGACGCTTTGAAAAAGTGGACATCGACCGGCCTTTCACCGTCATCGTGGATTATGCACACACGCCCGATGCTCTGGAAAACGTGTTGAGCCTTTGCCGCCAACTCACCCAGGGACGCATTCTCTGCGTTTTTGGCTGCGGGGGAGATCGGGATCGAACCAAGCGTGCCAGAATGGGAACCCTTGCAGTGAGCCACGCCGATTGGGCCATCGTCACTTCGGACAATCCTCGATACGAAGATCCCGAGAAGATTGTGTCGGAGATCCAAGCTGGAATACCGGCTGATTCCAGCAACTACGAAATCATCGTGGACCGCCGTGAAGCGATCAGCAGGGCTCTCACAATGGCTCGAAAGGGAGATCTTGTCCTGGTGGCTGGAAGAGGACATGAGACCTATCAGGAAGTTGAAGGCCGAACGATTCCCTTCGACGATCGAGAAGTGGTTAAGTGTCTCGTCCCATGAATACAATGATGTTTGTGGCGAGCGCGACGGCGTCGAGTTCGCGAAGCGACGACGACGCGATGTTCAAGGAGGTCCTTTGATCGAACTCTCTGTTAATGAAGTCGTTGATGCGATAAAAGCCTGTCCAAAGGGAAACGGTGCTTCTCATGTCCGATCTCCCTTTCCTTCGGTCTCCATTGACAGTCGAACCATTCAAGCAGGGGAATGCTTTATCGCCATTACCGGAGAACAGTTTGACGGTCATGATTTTGTGGAGGAGGCTCTCAAGAAAGGTGCTTCAACCATCATCTACTCTGAAAATTCGGTTGATTTCTCCCATTGGAAGGATCGAATCTTTCTTCAGGTAGAGGATCCTGAAGTTGCTCTTCAAACCCTGGCCCGCCAGGTTCGCAAGAGGTGGGGGAAACCCCTACTCGCCATTTCCGGAAGCATAGGGAAAACCACGACCCGAGAATTTATCGCCACTCTCTTAAGCCAGAGATTCAAGGTCGTTCAATCCCCCGGCAATCTCAACAACCATATCGGTGTTCCTCTCTCTCTTTTACAGTTGATGGAAGAACACCAGGTGGCACTGTTGGAACTGGGAATGAATCACGCGGGAGAGATCCGCGCCCTGACCAAAATCTGCAATCCCGACTCGGCTTTGCTGACCAATGTGGCCGCCGTGCATTTGGAGTTTTTCTCTGATCTGGATGCCATCGCTTCCGCAAAGGGAGAGATTCTGGAGGGGCTTCCCCAGGAAGGCAAGTTTTTTTTTAACGCCGACGATTCCTGGCTTTCTCGTCTGGCTTCTCATTTCAGTGGCCAAAAGGTTTCCTTCGGCCTTGAGAATGAAGCGGGAGTTCGGGTTTCCGACTACCGATTGGAGGGCCTCAGGGAAATGAGCTTTGTGATCGATGCCCGTGGGGAATGCTTCACCGCCGCGGTTCCCTTTGTGGGGAAGCACTTTCTCTATAACATTGCCGCAGCAGTCGCTGTGGCTGTGAGTTTTGGCCTCACCCGAGAGGAAATCTGTGAGGGCATACCCAAATTGGAGGTGCCCGCCATGCGTGGACAGGTCCATCAAGTGGGAGGGGAAGAGGGAGATCCCATCACTCTGTGGGACGATTCTTACAATTCCAATCCTCAGGGCCTCCATGTGGTGTTGGAAACGGTGGGCCAATTAAGTGGTTTTCCTCGTAAAATCCTGGCATTGGGACAGATGCTGGAACTGGGTTCAAGTAGCCCCGAGCTTCATCGCCAAGCAGGCCAGCAGGTTGCCCAGTGTAAGGCGGACCTGCTGGTGACGGTGGGGAAAGATGGCCTTTACATCGGCCAGGGAGCGAGAGAAAAGGGCTTTCCCCCTGAGAAGATCAGCCACTTTGAAGATTCCCAGGAAGCGGCCGAGTTTTTGGTGAAGGAACTGGGTCCCGGAGAATTTCTTCTGGTCAAGGGCTCTCGGGGAACACGCATGGATCGAATCATCCGGGAAATTGAAGGGAGAAAGGGACGTTGATTTACCATATTCTGTATCCCTATATCGACGAGTATTCCATCCTCAATGTGGTGCGCTATATCACTTTCCGTACCGCCTATGCTTCCTTAACGGCTCTGATGCTCAGCCTTCTGTTGGGTCCGTGGGTGATAGCCCGGCTGCGCCGATTTCAGATAGGGCAATTCATTCAAGAAGAGGTACCTGAAAATCATCAGAGGAAAGTCGGAACTCCCACCATGGGAGGTGTGCTCATCGTGATCAGTATTTTTGTGCCTACACTCCTGTGGGCCGACCTGACGAATCTCTACATTTGGGTGGCCCTGTCCTCAATGCTCCTCTTCGCTACGGTAGGCTTCATCGATGACTATTTAAAAGTGGTGAATAGAAGGTCCTTGGGTCTGCGAGTGAGACAAAAGCTGATCTTGCAGGGCCTGATTGCGCTGGCGATTGCGGGAACTTTAATCGCTCTCAACCATTACGATCTCTACGGCAACGGATTGAGCGTACCCTTTTTCAAGCGCTTTACTCCGGAATTGGATCTGATCCTATTCGGCGTTTCCACCTTTATCCCACTGATTATTTTTACCCTTCTGGTCCTCATTGGCAGCAGCAATGCCGTCAATCTTACGGACGGTCTGGATGGACTGGCCTCTGGACTGGTCATCATCGCCGCTTCAGCCCTGACCGTGCTGACTTACGTGACCGCTCATGCCACCTTCGCCACCTATCTGGATCTCATTAAGAACACTTATGCCAGTGAGCTCACCATTTTTTGCGGGGCCATGGTTGGGGCCACACTGGGTTTTCTCTGGTACAACACCTATCCCGCTCAGATCTTTATGGGTGACGTTGGCTCGATGTCCCTGGGAGGTGCCATTGGGACTGTTGCGTTGCTGATTAAGCAGGAGCTTCTGCTTTTTTCTATCGGGGGGATTTTCGTCCTGGAAGCCGTCTCGGTGATTGTCCAGGTTGTTTCCTACAAGGTTTGGGGAAAGCGGATCTTGCTGATGGCTCCAATTCACCACCATTTCGAGCTTTTGGGCTGGAAGGAAACCAAGGTAGTGGTCCGCTTCTGGATTTTGGGACTCATCTTTGCTCTGTTTAGTCTGACCACCCTGAAGCTGCGGTAAAACCGGAATGAGTGTGGAGGACAAGAAGATCCTGGTTGTGGGATTTGCTCGTAGCGGGCTCTCTGCCACCAATTTCTTGCTCGAGCGAGGAGCCAGGGTCACGATTACCGACACCAAGACGGAAGAGGAGTTGAAGGATTACATCTCGCAACTGATCATGCCTCCTACTCTCTCTTTGGGCGGTCATCAAATAAAGGACTTTCTGGATGCCGATTTCATCGTCCTCAGTCCCGGTGTGCCCTCCGATCTGCCCGAACTGCAGAAGGCCTCTGAAGGGAAAATTCCTATTTACAGCGAGGTCGAATTAGCTTATCGCTTTCTTAAGGGAAGGATCATTGGGGTCACGGGCTCCAACGGAAAGACCACCACCACCACCCTGATCGGGGAATTGTTCAAGAGAGCCGGGCGCGACTGTGTGGTGGCCGGCAATATTGGCTCACCCCTCATTCAGTGGATCGAAGCATCCTCTGCTTCGACCGAAACGACCTTTGTGGTTGAACTCTCTTCCTTTCAGTTGGAAAACATCGAGAAATTCAAGTGTGACATTGCACTCATCCTCAATGTGAGTCCAGATCATCAGGATCGCTATGACCAGTTTGAGGATTACCTCCAAGCCAAGGAGCAGATCTTTCTCAACCAGACAGACGAAGACTATGCGGTGATCAACGCCGACAATCCCTTCACCGTGAAGATGGCGAGCCGCCGTCCAGCACGTGTTTTGCTCTATAGCCGGAAGCAGGATCTGAAAGAGGGCGTATTCGTTCGCGATGGCTCGATCCAGGTGATCTGGGGAGGCCAGGAGCAGTGTCTCATGCCGGTCGCCGAGATCCAGCTCAGGGGGAAGCATAACTTAGAGAACATGCTGGCAGCGACAGCCGTTGGGTACCTGTCCGGTCTGGACCGGGAAGTCATGATCGAGATCTTCCGCAGTTTTGCCGGCGTCGAACACCGTTTGGAATGGGTCCGCGAACTCAGTGGCGTCACTTTCTACAACGACTCCAAGGCAACCAACATGGATTCGGCTGCTCAGGCCCTACAGGCCTTCACTGAACCTCTGATCATGATTATGGGAGGCAAAGACAAGGGGGCTGATTTTGGGGTCCTGCAGCCCTGGGTATCGGACAGGGTGAGGTTGCTTGTCTTGTTAGGCTCTGCAGCCGATAAGATTGCCGATAGCCTGGGAGATGATGTGGCAACCGTACGTGCCCAAGATATGGAACAGGCGGTGGAACTGGCCTTTGAGAGGGCTCTTCCGGGCGATGTGGTTCTGCTCGCTCCAGGTTGTACCAGTTTCGACATGTTCGATGATTTTGAGCACCGGGGCCGAGTCTTCAAAGAAAGCGTGAACGCGCTTCGCAAGTAGAAAATAGAAAAGAAAAAAGAGAAGAAAGAAAAGAATGAACCGGGAAACACCTTATGATCGGGGATTGATCATGACTGTGCTGGCCCTTCTGGGATTCGGTTTGATCATGGTCTTCAGTGCCTCCACCGTGGTTTCGGCTGAACTGTACGGATCGCAGACCTCGATTTTCACGCGCCAACTTCTTTTTGTCCTCATAGGGCTTGTGGGACTGATGGTGAGCATGAATATTGACTATCATTTCTACCAGAAGGGCGCCGTGATCTATTCTCTGCTCCTCTTGAGCCTAGCGCTTTTGCTTTACCTTCTTGTAGCACCGGAATCCGGCGGGGTTCAGCGCTGGATCAGACTCGGACCCGCCAATTTCCAACCTTCAGAGTTAGCCAAACTCGCCGTCATTCTATTGACCTCCTTTTACCTGGTCACCCGAAAGGAGGAATTTCACTCTTTCAGACGAGGTTTGCTTCCTTACCTGGCTGTTGTGGGAGCGATCGTCCTGCTCGTACTGCTTGAGCCAGATTTGGGCACTGCTGCCAGTATCGCTCTCACGGCTCTCTTCCTGCTTTTTTTAGGAGGACTGCGTTATCGCTATTTGCTGGGACTGGTCTTAGCTGCCGTTCCTGTCCTCTATTTTCTTGTGGTGCGGGTTCCTTATCGTCTTGACCGCTTTTTGGCTTTCCTCTATCCAGACAGGGATCCCTATGGCATGGGCTATCAGATCCGTCAGAGTTTGATTGCGGTCGGCTCGGGAGGTTGGAGCGGTCTGGGTTATGCACAGGGCAAACAGAAGCTGTCCTTTCTACCCGAACCCCATACCGACTTCATTTTTGCCGTGGTGGGAGAAGAATTGGGTTTACTGGGATGTTGCACTGTCGTCGTTCTCTTTGGCTTGTTCTTTTGGAGAGCGGCTCGAATCTCGGTGCGCGCGGATAGTCCGTTTGGAACCTATTTAGGCTTGGGAATCGCCTGCATGGTCATTCTTCAGGCCTTCGTGAACATGAGTATGGTGGTCAGTCTTTTGCCCACCAAAGGACTGCCGCTGCCCTTTGTCTCTGTGGGCGGATCCTCAATGATCATGACGATGACCGCTGTCGGGATTTTGTTGAATATCTCCAGTCATGCTCGGGGCCACACCACCCCGAGAAATGGGATCCATGATTAAGCGGGTCCTTTTCGCCGGAGGCGGGACCGGGGGACATATTTTCATGGCGGTGGCACTGGCCAGGGAATTGGAGAAGCAAAAAACGGGCGTTGAATTTCTCTTTGTGGGTGCTCGAAAAGGTATGGGCAAAGATATTGTGCCGGCCCTGGGTTTCCGATTTCAGACCCTCAACATTGGGGGATTCAAGGGTGTGGGACTGTTCAGGGCAGCGGTTACCCTCCTTCAGATTCCTGGAAGCCTGCTCTCCTCTCGGAGAATGATCAGGGCATTCTCCCCCTCCATTATCGTTGGCCTGGGGGGATATTCCTCGGGACCGATCATGCTGGCTGGAAAGGCACTGGGACTTCCCGGATTGCTGATCGAACCCAATGTCCAGCCCGGGTTCACCAACCGTGTGCTGAAACACTGGGTGGATGCGGCGGCGGTGGCCTTTGAGGAGACGGCACGGTGGTTTGGGAAAAAATCCCGGCTTACCGGAATACCCGTACGACAGGAATTTCACCAGGTCAGCTCAAAGATTTCAAGGGATGGGCCACTGTGCATGTTGGTTTTTGGCGGCAGCCAGGGAAGCAGTCCCATCAATCAATTGGTCTGTGAGGCACTTCCGTTTTTGTCCCCTACGGGTGAGCTTAAGATCGTTCATCAGACCGGACTAACCGACTATTTGTCCGTGAAAAAGAAATACCAGCAAGCGGGATTCGAGGCGGAGGTCATTGATTTTATTCAAGACATGCCGGCCTACTTCAGTCGCGCCGACCTCATCCTGTCCAGGGCGGGGGCTTCCTCGGTGGCTGAGATCGCAGCGGCTGGAAGACCCTCGATTCTCATTCCGCTGCCCCATGCCACCGACGATCATCAACGAATAAATGCTCGGGCCCTGGTCCAGAAGGGGGCAGCTCTGTCCCTGGAAGAGAGCGAGACAACCGGTGAGGAACTGGCCCGCCTCCTGGTGGAATTAGCACAAAACCGTGATCGTCTGGATCAGATGGCGCAAGCCAGCAGAGAATTGGCTCATCCCGACAGTAGGACGAAAATTATTGAGTTGATGGAGGAGCTCATCCAACAGAGATAGCTGGGACGATGCGACTTGCAGAGATCAGAAAATTTCACTTTGTAGGGATCGGCGGTATCGGCATGAGTGGTCTTGCTGAACTTCTGCTGCGGGATGGCTACGAGGTCTCAGGTTCGGACCTTGAAGACAGTGAGTTGTTGGAGAGGCTGCGCCACCTGGGAGCTCGGATCTCTATTGGACACAATGCCGGTAGTCTTCAAGAGGCCGAGGCGGTCGTTTTCTCCAGTGCCGTGCCGCCGGACAGCCCGGAACTGGTGGCAGCCGAAGACCGCGGGTTGCCCGTGATCTCCCGGGGGGAGCTGCTCGCCCAACTGATGGGCAAGAAAAAGGGCATTACCATAGCAGGGACACACGGTAAGACCACGACGACCTCCATGATTGGCTTGATGCTGCTGGAGGCTGGCCTGGACCCCACCATCGTTGTTGGAGCCCGATTTGAGGCGATTGGGAGCAATGCCCGTCTGGGAGAAGGGGAGTGGTTCGTGGCGGAGGCAGATGAGAGTGATCGCAGTTTCTTGAGGCTCTCTCCGGTCTGCAGCGTGGTCACCAATATTGGCCTGGACCATATGGATGAGTACCGTGACCTTGAGGATCTTCAAAAAGCCTTTTTGGAACACATGAATAAGACCTCTGGAGGAGGTCTGGTGGTGGCTTGTGGAGAAGACGCCAATCTGGCACCCATTCTGAAAAAACTTCACCGCCGGGTGGTAACCTACGGCTTAGAGCCGGGGGCTGAAGTCTGTGCCCGGCAGCTGGAGCTCAGCTGGTTGCGGTCGAGTTATGACTGCTATGAACAGGGGAACTGCTTGGGACGCGTCGAACTTCCTGTCCCGGGACGGCACAATGTCTTGAACTCTCTGGCTGCAGTGGCTGTGGGTCGGTATCTCGTCAAGTTGCCGTTTGAGAGCATTCAGCGCTCGCTGGCAGCTTTTAGAGGCGTGGAAAGACGGCTCCAGTGGAAGGGAGAGAAGGGCGGTGTGTGGGTTATTGATGACTACGGGCATCACCCCGAGGAGATCCGAGTCACCTTGGAAGCGTGTCGAGTGGGTGGACGCCGCATTGTGGTCGTTTTTCAGCCTCATCGGTATACCCGCACACAACACCTGATGGAAGAAATGAGCCGGTGTTTTGCCGATGCTGATTCTCTTTTTTTGATGGATATCTACCCGGCTGGGGAGGGCCCTATTGCCGGGGTAACTTCAAAACGGTTGGCGAAAGAGATCCTCCGTCATCGTCCGGTTCGCTATATAGCGGATCGGGAAGAACTGCTGGCAGTTCTTAAAAAGGAAACGAAGGCAGGAGATTTACTGCTGACACTGGGGGCAGGAGATGTTTGGAAAATTGGAGAAGCTTTCCTTGAATCAGACCCTAACTAGCAGTCGAAGGACATTCAAATCGATGGCGATCCTTTGTGCACGCATCGTGTTGCTGGGTCTCATTGTTCTGGTGGGGGCCTATGCCCTGGCCTATTCCCGGCACCCTACTGAAGTGGCCATGCGCTTTCAATTAGAGGAGATCCATTATCAGGGCTTGGTTCACCTGGACAGGCGGGCTCTGGATGCGCTGATTGATCAGAGCGTTTCCAAAAACCTGATGTCCGTTGATCTGGATCGGATTCGGGATCTGGTGGAGTCGGAGTCGTGGGTGAGAGAGGCCACGGTCCGGCGCAAGCTTCCCAACCAGCTCGTGATCCATATTCGTGAACGGCAGGCGATTGCTCTGGCGGCCATCGATAATGAGCTCTACGTGGTTGACGAGGGAGGTGTGATATTGGATCGCCCCGGTCCCAGCCATCAGTCGATTGACCGGCCCATCGTGAGAGGTTTGATGAACGCGGCGCGAGAAAATGCCCAGGAGGAAAATATCCTCAGAATGCAGGTCTATCTTCGGGTAGTGGAGGAACTGGCCTCTCACAATCGCTCAATATCCGAGGTTGACGTAGAAACTCCAGAGCAGGTAGCGGTTTTTCCCACGGAGGATCCTATTCCCATCCATCTTGGGGATGACGACTTTTTGAGGCGCTATGAAACCTTCATGTCTCAAAAAGACCTGTACGATCGGTTGAAGGAAGAATACGGGACGATTGAGTCGGTTGACGTCACCTATGACAACAAGATTATTTTCCACACCCCACAGAAGAAGGGGACAACGGTGATGGCCCAAACCAGCAATCCGCTTTGAGTGTCTCGCTTCGTATGGCACAAAAAAAACAGCTACTGGCGAGTATTGATGTTGGCACCACGAAAATTTGTTCGATCTGTGCCAGGGTGGAAGATGGGAAGATCGAGATTCTGGGGACCGGCTGGGCCGCATCCAGGGGGCTGAAAAAGGGCGTTGTGGTCAATCTCTCCGAGACCATCGACAGCGTCAAGGCTTCTCTGGAAGAGGCGGAGAAACAAGCGCAGATGGTGGTTCAGTCCGCCTATGTGAGTGTCGGAGGAGCCTATATCCGGGGAATCAATAGCGCCGGAGAGACCGAGGTTCACAACAAGGATGGTGAGATCACCAGCGAGGATATCAACCGTGCCGTGTCTGCTGCGACTTCACTGGATCTGGGAGAGGACTATCAGGTCATCCACCATTTGACCCGGGACTTTCAAGTGGACGGGCTTGACGGGGTGGTCGATCCGCTGGGCCTGAATGGCCACCATCTCTCGGTCTCCATGCACCTGGTCCTGAATGCCTCGGCCGTGGTGCAAAATATCGTCAATGCCGTCAATAAGGCGGGCGTCCTGGTCGATGGGGTGGTGATGCAGCAGTTGGCCTCCTCTGAAGCGGTCCTCAGCTCCGATGAGAAAGAGCTGGGCACCATTCTGGTGGATATTGGAGGGGGGACAACCGACGTTGCAGTTTACAACCGGGGGAGTATCTGCCACTCCGAGGTGCTGCCCATGGGGGGAGATTTAGTGACCAAGGACATCGCCATCGGAATTAGGGCTCCGCTGCAGGAGGCGGAGGAGCTAAAGCGATCGGCTGGCTGCGTCTTTCCCGAAAGTGTTCCAGCGGAGGAGTTGATCGAAGTGACCGAGGTCGGTTCGGGGTGTCGTAGAACGTTCTCGCGGCGACGCTTATGCGAGATCATACGGGCTCGCTGCGATGAGATCCTCAAGGCCGTGGAAAGATCGATCCAGCAGGTTGGCGTGGATAAGGAATTGGTCACCGGTCTGGTCATGACTGGGGGAGGGTCTCTTCTGGACGGTGTGGTCGACCTTGCTGAGCAGATGCTGGGTCTGTCGGTGCGGGTGGGGTACCCCGTCAATGTCGTCGCTCACGACAGTCCTGTCTTCCATCCCGCCTACTCGACCGCCCTGGGGCTCTTGCAGTACACCCAGAATGTTCAGAGTCCCGTCGTAGCCAAGCCAGTGAAGGCGCAGGGAGCCAGACCCAGGAACACTCGGATCAGAATGAAAAGCTGGTTTTTGGAGAAGATCGGATGAGGCGTTTGTTCCCGAGGAGGATTTCATGAGTAATTTACGATTTGAGGAAAAAAAAGAAGACATCCGGCTGTCCTTTGACGAAGGGGCGCAGGGAGCGTCGATTAAAGTGATTGGGATCGGTGGCGGAGGCTGTAATGCCGTCAACCGGATGATTGAGGCGGGCATCGAAGGGGTGGAATTTATCGCGGCCAATACCGATCTCCAGGCTTTGAGGCAGTCCTCTGCACCGGTGAAACTCCAGCTCGGAGCCAAACTGACGAAGGGGTTAGGCGCCGGTGCGAATCCTGAAGTGGGCCGGCAAGCCGCCTTGGAGGATACCGAAAAAATCATCGAGTTGCTGGAGGGTGCCGATATGGTCTTCGTCACCGCCGGATTGGGCGGTGGAACCGGGGGAGGCAGTGCACCCATCGTAGCCAGCCTTTCCTCCGAACTGGGGGCTGTAACGGTGGCTGTTGTTACCAAACCTTTTCACTTTGAAGGGAAAAGACGGATGCTCCAGGCGGAACAAGCTGTTGGGGAACTCAGAGACAGTGCTGACACTGTCATTACCATCCCCAATGAAAGATTGCTAACTGCCGTACCGCCTGATACCTCCCTGATCGATGCCTTTAAGTTTGCCGATGACGTGCTGCGCCAGGCTGTTCAGGGGATCAGTGATCTGATTACGGTTCCGGGAGTGATCAACCTGGACTTCGCCGATGTGAAGACCATCGTGACCGGAATGGGGATGGCCTTAATGGGAACGGGCGTTGCCGAAGGGGACAGCAGGGCCGAGACGGCTGCCAGAAAAGCCATCAATAGCCCGCTTCTCGAAGACACAAGCATCGAGGGCGCTCGCGGAGTCTTGATCAACATTACGGGTAGCCGGGACATGACCTTGCAGGAGGTGAGCGAGGCAAGTCGAATCATCCAGGAGGCTGCTCATGTGGATGCGAACATTATCTTTGGCTCCGTCTTCGATGATGACATGAAGAATAAACTGAAGATCACCGTCATCGCCACCGGATTTGAGGATGAGGCCGGGGAAGAGAGATTGTCACCCAGGCCCCAACCGGCCCGTATCAAGGAGGAAGAGGAAATCACCTTGGCCGCCCGGCAGGCTCCGCTGCTGAGTCACCCCGATCGGCCAGATTCTGAGACCGACCTGGATGTTCCTGCCTTTCTGCGCCAAGAGGGTTAGACGGAGATCGGGGAGTTCGGGGACAGGCCCCGAATCCGGGGAGAATTTTTAGGCCTGTCCCCGAACTCTCCTGTCCAGGCGTTATTGAACCCGATCGGATTTTTTGATTTCGTCCTCGATGACTTCGGCTAATTCCACCCAGTTCTTGCTGTAAAAACCGGTGTCCGCCTGAAGGTTATTGTACTTCTCCACGATTCGGTCGAAACAATCAGCCTTGAGTTTCAATATCTTCAGTTCTTCGTCTTTCATGACAAGAGTCTCTATAATGGGCCATCCTGATGGAAATGGTCAAAAGATCACTCGATGAGCAGGTAGCGTATCTTCTAAAGGGTACCGCCGAAACTATTACAGAAAAAGAGCTTCGCGGGAAACTCGAAAAATCCCAAAAGAGCGGAAAGCCGCTGACCGTCAAGGTCGGCTTTGATCCTACGGCGCCCGATCTGCACCTGGGCCACACCGTGTTGCTGCGTAAGATGAAGCACTTTCAGGATCTGGGCCACCGGGTCATTTTTCTCATCGGAGACTTTACCGGCATGATCGGAGATCCTTCAGGAAGAAATAAGACCCGTCCGCCCTTGAGCAGGGAAGAGGTCCTGGAAAACGCGGAAACCTATAAGGCACAAGTCTTCAAGATTCTGGATCCCCAGGAAACAGTCGTCGATTTCAACAATCGCTGGCTGGGGTCCCTGTCCTCCCAGGAATGGATGCGACTGGCCTCTAGATACACGGTAGCGCGCATGCTGGAACGTGATGACTTTTCCAAAAGAATGGCATCCCAGCAACCCATCTCGATTCATGAACTCCTCTACCCGCTGGCTCAGGCTTATGACAGCGTTGTTCTGGAGGCAGACGTCGAGCTGGGGGGCACCGATCAGAAATTCAATCTGTTGGTGGGGAGGGATATTCAACGAGAATTCGGACAGGAACCTCAGGTGCTTCTGATGACTCCGATTTTGGCAGGTTTGGACGGAGTGGCGAAGATGAGCAAATCGCTGGGAAACGACATCGGGATCAACGATCCTCCTCAGGAGATCTATGGCAAGGTGATGTCCATCAGTGACCTGTTGATGTGGAACTACTATGAGCTTCTGACCGATCTCTCTCATCAGGAAATTCAAGCACTCAAGTCGGGGGTTGAATCGGGGACCATCCATCCCATGAAAGCCAAAGGTGATCTGGCTGTCAGCATGGTAAGCGATTTCCACTCTGAGAGGGCAGCCCAGGAAGCGCAGGAACACTTCACCCGGGTGTTTCAGGAAGGAGAGATGCCGGAGGAGATGCCCACTTTTAGCGTCCGCTGTGGGGGGAAGCCGGTGCCACTTCCTGATTTGGTCCTCCAAGTTGAATTCGCGTCTTCCAAATCAGAAGCCCGACGTCTGATCCGACAGGCCGCTGTTTCCATAGATGGGAAAAAAATCGAGGATCCCAGCTACCGGATTGATCCCAAGCAGAAGCCTGCCTTTGTCTTGAGAGTGGGCAAGCGGAAGTTTGGGCGAATCAAGTTAGATTAGTGGGGTTAGGAAACCAAATTTACCGCTGTCCCGTCCCTATTCCCAAAAGGGCCGCCAGTACTTGTAAATGAAGAGTCGGCAGAGGTGCTGTAGATACTTCTTTTGTTCCGTGAGTGTGAGCTTGCTTTCGCCGAACTGGCGGTCTTTAAAATGAATGGGGATCTCTTCAATGCGATGCAAGTCACACTTAACCATCAACTCAAGACCAATCTTGTAACCTATCGGATTCAGATCGCAAGCCGATTCAAAGGTTTTGCGGGGGAGCGCGAAGAAGCCAGACATTGGATCCTTTACCGAGGTAAAGGGCCGGGCCAATAGTGTCGCTACTCGGCTGTTCAGCCAGCGGAGTGAACCCCAGGGAGCCTCAGTCAGACCTCCGGTAGTATAACGGGATCCCATCACGAAATCTGTACCCTTCTCAAGCGCAACCAGCATCTCTGGGATTTGCTCAGGGGGATGACTGAGATCGGCGTCCATAACGACAAGGACGTCACCACGAGCCAATTTGAGTCCCTCCAGAACGGCCCGGCTTAGACCTCGTTTCTTCTTTCGCACCACGAGTGTAATCCAGTCCTTATCCATCGACGAAACGAGCTCTACAGTGCCGTCCTGACTGTCGTCGTCCATAATCAGCAGCTCGAGAGATAAGTGGTGCTTCTGTTTAACCTTTTCCAGTCGTTCAGTGAGCAGGGAAAGATTTTCGACTTCTTTATAGGTCGGTACGACTACCGAGACGGAACGCCTTGAGCTCCACCGGGTGTTCGGGGGTGCATCCAGGGAGAGATGTTTTGGGGAGAGACTCTCGTTGTTTGGAGGCATCAGTTGGGCTGTCTTTCTTTATTGGTGTAACTCACTTTTTCTCCTAGCCCGGATTATGCATAATCCGGGCTAGCGAACTTCCTCAGTTTCTTTCAGCAGCAGGTTCAGTTTTTGTCGGGCTCCCTGGTGGTAGGGATGACGTTCCAAGGTTGCCCGATAATTTTCGATGGCCTCTGGAATTCTCTCCTGAGCAGTTCTCACCAGACCCAGGTAATAGTAGGACTGAGCAAATTGAGGTTGAATCTCAATGGCCTGTGATAGACGTTGTGCCGCTTCCTCCGTTCGCCCTGCCTTGGCCAGTGCCAATCCTAAGTTAGCATAGGCTTCGACATTATGGGGATTGATTTCCTGTGCCCTGGAGAGATGTGCTACCGCTTGATTCAGCCGGTCTGTTTCCATCAAGGCAACTCCCAGATTGTTGAATGCCTCGTAGGAATCAGGTGCAATCTCGAGCGCACGAACATACCTGGAAATAGCCTCCTCAAAGCGGCCCTGTGCCGCCAGTACCAGGCCCATGTTGGTGTAAGCTGCTACATAGTTTGGATCAATGTCCATGGCCTGGGAAAATAGTAGGGCGGCTTCACGAAACTTTCCCTGTCTTAGCCACACGAGTCCCAGATTGTTGAGCGCATCGACGGAGTCCGGATTCAGCTTCAAGGTTTGAGTAAGTCGCTCTACTGCCTCATCAAATCTTCCCTGTTC
>JADFOI010000152.1 GCA_022562935.1 Acidobacteriota bacterium | reverse complement strand
AATCCCTTTGCAATCCTGACGGTTCGGGTCACCACCGGCTGACCCCTACGAGTACCACATTCCGGGCGTTCAAAACAACATACCTGGATGGGCAGGGAGCTTACCATTAGTCATCGGCAGGGGGGTCGGGGACGGGTTGGTACTCCATACGGATCTGGTCCTTCAACAGCTCAATCGCTTCCTCCTCGCTCTTTCCTATGGCTGAAAAGGGGCGAACCCGGATGAACAGGCCCTCTCTGGGCACCCGGGCTGCGGCCAGACAAAGCACACCCATCGGCTCAGTGGTAATGGTGAATCGGAGGCCCTTGTGTTCCCAATCCATATCGGCGTTCCAGTATAACAAAGGACCCATGCTGACCTTGGCGTCAGTCTCAAAGGCTTGAATTCTTTGCCCCTGCAGGATAAAATCGGTTCGGGAAGGTAAGCTTCCTGGGTCTTTATTTCTAAATATTTTAGGAAGAGAACATGCATTTTCCAAAGCGCCAAGGTCTGTACGATCCCCGTAACGAAAAGGACAGCTGCGGGATCGGTTTCCTGGCCCACATCAAGGGCCAGCGCAGTCATCAGATCGTGATGGATGCCAATGAAATGTTGATCAACCTGAGTCATCGGGGGGCCTGCGGGTGTGAGCCCAATACCGGCGATGGGGCTGGTTTTTTAACGGCTCTTCCCCATGAGTTTCTAGCCAAAGTGGCCAAGAAAGATCTTAAGGTTGATCTACCTCCTGCCGGCAAGTTCGCGGCCGGAGTGGTGTTTTTGCCCACCAACGACAAACAACGGGACCAGTGCAAGTCCGTTGTACAGGACCTTGTCTCTGAGCAGGGACAGAAGGTTCTGGGATGGCGAAGCGTTCCCACCGACGCCAAGGGGGCCGACATCGGTCCTTCGGCCCGGGCTACGGAACCGGCCATCGAGCAGCTCTTTATCGGGGCCGGGGAGGATCTGGAGGGCGATGCCTTCGAGCGCCAGCTCTACGTGATTCGCAAACGAGCCAGCAATCTGCTGAGAGGCTCTAAAATGGAGCAGGCCAAGATGTTTTACATCTGCAGCCTCTCCACCAAGGTCTTGGTCTACAAGGGCCAGCTCATGTCCGAGCAGCTGCTTCCCTACTTCCCTGACCTGGGCGACAGCGACTATACGAGCCACCTGGCCATGATCCATGCCCGTTTTTCAACCAATACCTTTCCCTCCTGGGATCGGGCTCAGCCGAATCGATTTATGTGCCACAACGGTGAAATCAATACCTTAAGAGGAAACACCAACTGGATGCAGGCCCGCGAGGGCGTGATCGAAAGCGAACTCTTTGGAGAGGATCTCAGCAAGGTCTTTCCGGTGGTGGAGCCTGACTGCTCCGACTCGGGCAATTTTGACAACGTTCTGGAATTCCTCATCATGACGGGACGGATTTTGCCGGAAGCGGCCATGATGATGATCCCGGAGGCCTGGGAGAACCATGAGAGCATGTCGGCGGAGAAAAGGGCCTTCTATGAATACCACTCCTCTTTGATGGAACCCTGGGATGGTCCGGCCTCCATCGCTTTTACGGATGGACGCTACATCGGTGCCGTTTTGGATCGAAACGGTCTTCGCCCCAGCCGTTACTACGTCACCTATGACGACCGGGTCATCATGGCTTCAGAGGTGGGCGTGCTTCCGGTCGATCCGGCTAACGTCAAACATAAGGGAAGACTGCAGCCGGGAAGGATGTTTTTGGTCAATTTCGAGGAAGGGCGGATCGTGGCTGACCAGGAGCTCAAGCGCGATCTTGCCACTCGCCGGCCCTACGGAAAGTGGATCAAGAAGCAGCAGATCCATTTGGCCGATCTGAGGGTCCCCTCGAAGCTTCCCGGCCTGGATCAGCCTACTCTTCTACCGCGTCTTCAGGCCTTCGGCTATACGCTTGAGAGCTTTCAGTTCATGCTGCTGCCCCTGGTCACGGAGAAGCGCGATCCGGTGGGCTCGATGGGCAACGACTCGGCTCTGGCCTGTCTTTCCGATGAGCCTCGTCTGATTTACGATTATTTCAAGCAGCTCTTTGCTCAGGTCACCAATCCGGCCATCGATTCCATCCGCGAAGAAGTCATTATGTCCCTGCAGTGCTCGATCGGACCCGAGGGCAATCTCCTCGAGAGCACCGAGGCTCAGGCCCATCGGTTAAAAGTCCCGCATCCCATTCTCAGCAACGAACAGCTGGGTGCCATCAAGGAGATGGACCATTCCGGCTGGAAAACCAAGACCATCGATATCACCTGGCCCAAGTCGGAAAGCAACGAGGGGATGGTGCCTGCCCTGGACCGCATCTGCGCCCAGGCCGAGAAGGCCATCGATGAGGGGTTTAGCCTGGTGGTCCTCTCGGATCGCGCCATCAGCCAGGAGCGGGTGCCCTTGAGCTCTCTGATGGCCTGCGGGGCCGTGCATCATCATCTGGTCAAGAAGGCCAAGCGGACCCGCATTGGAATCGTGCTGGAAACAGGTGAAGCTCGGGAAGTCCATCACCACTGTCTTTTGATCGGCTATGGCGCCGATGCCATCAATCCCTATCTGACTTTCGAAGCACTGAGGCAAGCTTGCAGGGATGGCCTTCTTGAAGACGACTACACGGACGAGACCATCATTGCCGCCTATAGAAAGGGCGTGGCCAAGGGGATGCTCAAGGTCATGGCCAAGATGGGCATCTCCACCCTTCAAAGTTACAAGGGAGCCCAGATCTTTGAAGCCGTGGGTCTGGGGGAAGATATTATCGAGCGCTGCTTCACCGGAACCGCCAGCCGGGTGAAGGGGGTCAACCTGGAATTGGTTGCCACCGAAGCCCTGCGCCGCCACGGCCTGGGTTATCCCGAGCGGAAAAACGACCTCCAGCCCGTGCTTCCCAACCCCGGGGAGTTTCACTGGCGGGCCGGGGGTGAAAAGCACGTCTGGAATCCTGAGGTGATTGCGGATCTACAGGTGGCAGCCCGTACCAATAGCCAGGAAGCCTACCAGCGCTACTCCCAGATGCTCAACCAGGATTCCCGCACTCGCTGCACCTTGCGGGGGCTTCTGCGATTTCAGACCGAAAAGTGCAGCCCGATTCCTCTGGAAGAGGTGGAGCCGGCCAGCGAAATCGTCAAGCGCTTCTGCACCGGGGCCATGAGCTTCGGGTCGATCTCCATAGAGACTCACGAAACCCTGGCTCTGGCCATGAACCGCATCGGCGGAAAATCCAACACAGGCGAGGGCGGTGAAGACGCGGAGCGTTTTGTACCGCTCCCCAGTGGAGATTCCAAGCGCTCTGCCATCAAACAGGTGGCCTCGGGTCGCTTCGGTGTCACCATGTGGTATCTGACCAATGCCGATGAGCTCCAGATCAAGATCGCCCAGGGAGCCAAGCCAGGTGAAGGAGGCGAGCTTCCCGGCTACAAAGTGGACAAGATCATCGCCCGGATCCGGTATTCGACGCCCGGTGTGGGGCTGATCAGCCCGCCGCCCCACCACGATATTTACTCGATCGAGGATCTCAAGCAGTTGATCCACGATCTGAAAAACGCCAATCCCAGCGCCCGGGTCAGCGTCAAGCTGGTCTCCGAGGTGGGGGTGGGAACCATCGCTGCCGGTGTGGCCAAGGCCCATGCCGATCATATTTTAATTTCAGGACAGTCAGGCGGGACCGGTGCTTCTCCCCTGACCAGCATCAAGTACGCCGGATTGCCCTGGGAACTGGGCATTGCCGAGACCCATCAAACGCTTGTACTGAACGATTTGCGCTCCCGGGTCGTCTTGCAAACCGACGGCGGATTAAAAACGGGTCGCGACGTGATCATCGCCGCCCTTTTAGGGGCCGAGGAATTCGGCTTTTCCACCGCCCCTCTGGTGACACTGGGCTGCATCATGATGCGGAAATGCCACCTCAATACCTGCCCGGTGGGGATCGCCACCCAGAACCCCGTTTTGCGCAAAAATTTCCAAGGACTACCGGAGCATGTGATCAACTACCTGTTTATGGTGGCGGAAGAGGCCAGGCAAATCATGGTCACACTGGGATTCCGCACCATTGAGGAACTGATTGGTCGGGTGGATGTTTTAGCTACCGACAGCGCCATTCGACACTGGAAAGCGGACGGTTTAGACCTGACTCCCATCCTGACTCCCGCCCAGAAACCTCACGATCAAGTGGAGGTCCACTGTACGACCTCTCAGGATCACGCTCTGGATAAGGCTCTGGATAACGAGCTGATCCAGCGTTGCAAGAAGGCTATCGAGAAGGGGAAAGAGGTCAGGCTCGAGATGCCCATTCGAAATACAAACCGCACCGTGGGCACGATGCTCAGCCACGAGATCGCCAAGCGGTGGGGAGAAGAGAGTCTGCCCGATGGAACGATCCATATCCGATTCAACGGATCGGCGGGTCAGAGCCTGGGGGCCTGGCTGGTCAAAGGGGTCACCCTCGAGCTGGAAGGCGATGCCAACGACTACGTGGGTAAGGGTCTTTCCGGTGGCCGCCTGATCCTCTACCCGCCCCGAACTTCGCGGTTCCTTCCCGAGGAGAACGTCATCGTAGGAAACGTGGTCCTGTACGGTGCCACGAGCGGAGAGGCCTACTTCCGAGGCCGGGCCGCCGAGAGGTTCTGTGTGCGCAACTCCGGGGCCCGTGCTGTGATCGAAGGAGTGGGAGATCACGGCTGCGAGTACATGACCGGAGGCCGGGTGGTCATTCTGGGTCCCACCGGACGCAATTTCGCGGCCGGGATGAGCGGAGGCATCGCCTACGTCTGGGATACCGCCAGCGACTTCAAAGAAAACTGCAACCTGGAAATGGTTGAATTGGAAGGCCTCGAAGACGAGGAGGAAATCGCCGAGCTTCGGGAGCTCATCGAGCGCCACCAGCAATACACCGGTTCAACGGTGGCCGCGAAAGTGCTTGAACGGTGGGAGTCGGTACTCCCACAGTTCGTTAAAGTTATGCCCACCGACTACAAGCGGTTTATGGAAGAGCAGGAGCAGCAGCAAGGTGTTGAAGCCGTCGCTTAGAGCGGCGGGGGCTATCCACTTCGAATTACCCTTCAAGTCAACCACCGAAGTTCAGCTGTTGGACCGGCGGCTCGAGGAGTTCAAGATAGCTGATGAAAGAGGAGAACTGTCATAGGTAAGCACACCGGCTTCCTCGAAATTGAGCACAAACCGGTCCCCTACCGGCCGGCGGAAGAGCGCCTGAGCGACTTCCGGGATATTTTGGCCACGGTTCCTGAAGAGCATCTCAAGTCTCAAGGAGCCCGCTGCATGGACTGTGGTGTGCCCTTTTGCCAATCCGAGCCCGGTTGTCCCATCGACAATCTGATTCCGGAGTGGAACGACCTGGTCTATCAGGGACAATGGCGGGAAGCCTTGGATCGCTTGCACCAGACCAATAACTTTCCCGAATTCACCGGTCGCACTTGTCCTGCACCCTGCGAAGGCGCCTGTGTCCTGGGAATCACGGATCCTCCCGTCACCATCAAGAACATCGAAAACGCCATTATCGACCGTGGCTTCGCCGAAGGTTGGGTCAAGCCGGAGCCTCCCGACCAACGCACCGACAAGAAGGTCGCCATCGTAGGTTCGGGACCTGCCGGATTGGCGGCTGCAGCCCAGTTGAACAAGGTGGGTCACACGGTAACCGTTTACGAGCGTGATGATCGTATCGGGGGTCTTTTGATGTACGGGATCCCACCCATGAAGATGGAAAAAGAGATGGTGGATCGCCGCGTGAATTTGTTGCGAGAGGAAGGGATCGAGTTTGTGACCGGCGTCCATGTGGGCGTCAATATGGAAGTCCAGGAGCTGGTCGATAAAAACCAGGCTCTCCTGCTGGCCTGCGGGGCCACCAAGCCCCGCGATTTGCCCATTGCAGGACGCCAACTCCAGGGCGTTCATTTCGCCATGGAGTTTCTGCTCAAGAGCACCAAGAGCTTTCTCGATTCCGAGTTCAAGGATGGCCAGTACATCTCTGCTAAGGACAAGGATGTCATCGTGATCGGCGGCGGCGACACGGGAACCGACTGCATCGGCACCTCCCTGCGTCATGGATGCAAGAGTCTGGTCAACTTCGAGTTACTGGATAGACCCCCGGATCAGCGCGCCCCCGACAACCCCTGGCCCCTATGGCCCCGCATCTACCGGGTCGAGTATGGTCACGGTGAATCGGCCACCAAATTCGGCAAAGATCCGCGCGAATTCAGCATCCTTTCCAAGGAGTTTATCGAGGACAGCGGAAGGTTGGCGGGCATCCGAACGGTTCGTGTGAAGTGGAGCAAGGGTGAGGATGGCCGCTTCGAGATGCAGGAGATTCCCGGCACAGAAGAAGAGTGGAAGGCAGATCTGGTTTTTTTGGCCATGGGTTTTCTCGGTCCCGAGGAAACTCTGGTTCCCCAGCTGGGC
>JADFOI010000151.1 GCA_022562935.1 Acidobacteriota bacterium | reverse complement strand
CTTCTAGAAAGGGGGACCTCAGCGCGAACAGTGATGGTCCGCTGGGAACCCGGTTATGAGATGACAGTCGGTGACACCCGGAGTTATGGTTGGGGTTGGTTCAGCCGCACTGGTTCTGGTCCAACCGATCTACCGACATAGGTCCGACGTGTGACTAGCGTCATCGAATGGGTCCACGATCATTTATCTGGCGGGGCAATGTTCGGAACCCTCGGATGCAGCATGGGCACGATCGCTACCTTCGGCCCTGTGTTATGGCACGGGCTTGATCCCATATCATCGACTACCAACTTCTCATGGGAGGACCTCCCGTGTGGGACATCAACGCGGGCTGTGGGCGAGTCCGGTACACCTCGGGTTATTGTGACCAAGATGGTGTTAATTCCTGTACGAGTGACAGGGACTGCTCGGGGGATAACAATCGATGTCGCATGCCTTCTACCATGGGCTCTCATGTAGTTCCTTCCTGGGAGGGCGTCTTCTACCACCTGTACTCGACGGAGCCGGCCCAATGCTATGCCATTGCGAGCAATGAACCTGACGACCCCTACAGCCCTTTTGATCAGAGCGGCATGCGTTCCGGAACGGATTGGGACCTCACCCATACTGTTGACTTCTTTACCGACAAAGGGCGCGAAGCCAGCAGCACAGACAGCGGAGGAGACGAGTATTGGGGACTCGGACACTTCTTGTACGTTTTCAACAACATTGCCTCTGCCTCAGACGCCCATTGGACGGTCACAGAGGACAGCAGTCATTGCAACTCGTTTGGTGCTGATTCTACGGTCGCCACAATAAAGGCTCGTATGGGGTTGTAGCTGCAAAATCCTGGAGAACCTGGTCCGAGTCACCGGGAGGTTTTAGCCGATGAAACGATTAATGACGACACTAACAGTATTGGCAACGGGCGTGTTTCTGATGACTTTATCGCTCAGTGCACAGGCGCAGTTTGAATCGGCAGATCTCATACTCACCAACGCCCGTGTGATCGACGGCACAGGAGCCGTCTATGATCGTGCCGTTATCGCTATCACCGGGGAACGCATTCAGAGCATTACGAGCGGCGAGAAACAGTTCAACGCCGGTAGGACCATCGACGCCAAGGGCAAAACAGTGCTCCCTGGTCTGATGAACATGCATATACATTTCGGACCGCGAGACGCGACCAACGAGGAGACAGTGACCGAGTATCTTAAGAGATTACCGGCAGGCTTATATGCCTATCTATCCTATGGTGTCACCACGATCAAATCTCCTGGGGATATGGCCGAAACCTATATCAAAGTAAGAGAGCGTCTTGCGCGTGGTGAAATCCAGGGTCCTCGGCTCTTTCTCACTGGCCCTCCACTGACAGCACTGGGTGGATATCCCGCTGTTGTGCGTTACAGAGATAATCCCTGGTTACGGGCGCAAAGATCAATAGAACTGACCTCTGAAAGGGAAGCGCGAACTGCTGTGCGTCAGTTGTCCGAGTTAGGTGTAGACGCCATTAAGTTTATATACATAGGCAGTACAGATCCGGAAAAACCCTATGTGGGTCGTTATGGTGTTGCTATCCGCAAATTGACTCCCCAGATCATGAAAGCGATCATTGATGAAAGTCACAAGCATCAACTCCGCGTCACAGTTCACACGAGCCATCTGGAGGATGCCATGGCAGTAATTGAGGCGGGGGCTGATGGGCTGGAGCATGGTGTTCACGAACGACTTCTAGACGACAGGTTAGGCACCCTTATGCGAGAGCGTAAGGCATCCTATGTGCCCACCCTCTACCAATTGTATACCGGAACAGGAGAGACCTATCCATCTCGATTGGCGGCGAATAAGGCTAATGTGAAACAGCTTGCTGAGGAAGGGGTCCGCATTGTTCTTGGAACTGATTCATCTCCTTTTAGCGATGGCGATGGCTTCGCTACGATCAGGGAACTGGAAATATATGTCCGGGATGTGGGGTTGACCCCGATGCAGGCGATACAAGCGGCAACACGCAATGCGGCGGAACACCTGGGAAAGTTGGATGAGCTAGGAACTCTGGAGGCAGGCAAGTTGGCTGATCTCATCATGGTCAATGGTGATCCTCTGAAGGATATTATGTCGCTGTATAACGTTGAACTAGTTATCAAAGGAGGGAAGATTGTTGTGGATAAGCGGCAAGGAACTGAGTAATCTGGGGACGGAGGGAATCTTACCTTCAATCCCCTAACAATCTAATATCCTTTTATACCTGAGGGGAACTCTATGGTTGGCACCACCATCCGCCATTACAAAGTCTTAGAGAAAATCGGCCAGGGCGAATGCCCACTTCGACAAAGAAGTGATTAGCCCCGGCATCCTTGAGACCATCAATTAGTCAGCTTGGGAGCGGTTTTCACCACCTCATCAAAAAAACGCAGCACGTTTCCCCCCATGATCTTGGCCACGTCCTCATCACTGTACCCTCGGCGCAAAAGCGCCTGGGCGATGTTCTGGTATTCGCCTGCGTTTTCAATCCCTTTGACAAGAGCCTTGGGATATCCCCAGTCTGAGGAGATCCCCACATGATCGACCCCCATCACCTTGACCATATAGTCAACATGCTCAATGTAATCAGAAAGCGGAGGAATATCCGGGTATCGTTCGCGTCTTTGAGCCTCGAGTCGCAATTCGTTTTCCTGGTTTCTTTCATTGATAAAATCATAAATCTGGGAAGGGTCCCCCGTGTACAGCAAGGGACCCGTGCCTGTAATTCTGGAGCGCGGAACGCCTCTTCCTGGATATTTTTCGCTAAACGCTCGACTCACTCTCTGGGGTAAGCCGGTGGGAACACAAATAACTCCTCCCTTTCTGGCCAGCACTCGCATCATTTCATCGCTCCAGTTCCCAGTTCTATCCAGCACACCTCGAGCCGCTACATGAGAATTGATCACCGGCTGTGTACTGGCCTCAATGATGTCTCTGCTGGTTTGCTCCGAGGCGTGGGCAAGATCAATGACGATTCCCAGCCGGTTCATCTCGGCTACGAAGTCGCGGCCAAAAGGGGTCAAGCCCGACCCCATACCGTTGTTCTTGGTGGATGTCCCCACATCACCGATACTGTTCTCATAGAAGTGCATCGGGCTAATGAGGCGCAGGCCCAGCCGGTGGAGCATGGGGAGCACGGTCAAATCACTTTCAATGGCACTACCTCCTGAAATGGACAGGATGACAGCGAGCTTGCCCTGCTTCTGAAGTTCCCGAACCTCCTGGGCATTCCTGGCCATGCCAATCTGATCCGGATACATCGCAATCTGCCCGTAGACGTGATTAAACTGTCTGAGGATTTCTTTGACGGCGATATGGTTGAATGCGTAAAACTCATCAATGGAGGTGTTCACGAAAACGGCCCCCAGTCCACCCTGCCGGGCCATGGAGAGCGAGAATTGAGGATCGGCGGAATCTCCGATGTTCCAGCCACCACGATAGGCCGCGGACATGGGGTGCATGTGGGCATCAAAGACGAA
This sequence comes from Acidobacteriota bacterium, assembly GCA_022562935.1. Classification (GTDB taxonomy): domain Bacteria; phylum Acidobacteriota; class UBA6911; order RPQK01; family JADFOI01; genus JADFOI01. Next base: position 2,935 of record JADFOI010000151.1, on the reverse strand, counting down.
GAATTTCTTGATCTCCGGGCCTTGGGCATGGCTGGTCAAGAACTCGGGCCAAAAAGGCAGGGAGAAGAGCTGAAGTGAATATGAAAGTGCCAAAAACAGGCCACCCAGGATGAGCAGCCGAACAGTGAAGCGCTTCATAGCCAACCTCCTAAACCCAATTTCAAAGAGGGGTCTACCCCCCCTTCTATTCCTAATTCCTGGCCGTGCTGACCACCTCGTCAAAAACCCGCAGCAGGTTCTCTCCCATGATCTTGGCCACATCCTCGCGACTGTACCCTCGGCCCAAAAGGGCCTGAGCGATATTCTGGTATTCCCCGGCGTTTTCGATTCCTTGGATATTGACCGGATAACCTCCCCAGTCTGAGGAGATCCCCACATGATCAGCTCCCACCAGCCTCACGATGTAGTCGATGTGATCGATGAGGTTGGAGAGGGGAGGAATGTCCTGGCGGCGCCGACGAGTCATTTCAGCTCGTCCCGAGCCACCTCCAGCTCTTTTTTCAGCGATGAAATCGTAGATTTTGGTGGGGTCTCCGCGGTACACCAGCGGCTCCAGTCCCATGATGCCGGAGCCACGCTGTCGTCCCCCGTGCCATTTGGCGTCATACTCCCGGCTCACCTGCTGGGGTAAAAAGGCAACGCAAATGACCCCGTTCTTACGGGCCAGCGTCTGAATCATCTCGTCGCTCCAGTTCCCGGGCCGATCCACCAGGGCTCGAACCCCCGAGTGAGTGGTCGCCACCGGCTGGGTGCTGGCCGCCATCACATCGAAAATGGTTTGCTCGGCGGTGTGGGATAGATCGATCAGGATTCCCAGCCGATTCATCTCGGCCACCAGCTCGCGTCCGTAGGCGGTCAGGCCCGAGCCTTTGCCGTCGGTGTACATGACATCACCGATGTTGTTCTTCAGGTTGTGAACCAGGTTCATCTCGCGCAGGCCCAGCCGGTGCAGCATGCGCAAAACTCCCAAATCGCTCTCAATGGCGATGGCTCCTTCAATCGATAAAATGCCCGCGATCTTGCCCTGCCTGCGAAGCGCCCGAACTTGCTGGGCATCGGTGGCCACTCCAACTTGATCCGGGTACAAGGCGATTTGCCGATAGAAGCTGTCAAACCCCCTCAGGATTTCTTTGACGGCAAGATGGTTGGCTTCATAGAACTCGTCAACCCCGCTGTTAAAGAAGCCCGCCCCCAGTCCGCCTTCAATGGCCTTAGGGAGTGTGAATTGGAAGCTGTAATCCGCATCTCCCATGTTCCCGGACTGCCGGGAGGAAGTAGGGTGCATGTGCCCATCAAATACCCAGAATTTGCTGGTGGAATCCTGAGCATAGACGGTCTCAAGAGGGATTGAGAGGGATGGCAAGACACTCCCCAGCTCAAAGTATAAAGCCAGGCACAATCCCAAGACCAGGGCGAGTGGAACAGCAAATCGCGCTTTCATTCTAGTTTGCCATCAGACTTGAGACTTGGAATACCACCGTTCTGCCCACACTGTCAATAAAAAAAAGTTCTGGAGTTTCCCCATTTTTCCTGGCCCGTGGGCTGAATGGGCTGGCCCTTTGCCCACCGCTCTGAGTGTTTAAAAAATGGCGCGAGCCAATCTTTTGGATCAAAATCCAATTTATTGTATTTTAGGCGCCTGACGAGCCCTGGTGGAACTCCTGCAGGTCCTCACAAATCATTGATAGTAAATAGGATAGTTAGTTTCCGCAGGAAGTAAGGTGGTTTCTGGACCGATCATTGCTTCTGCAATGTCAGAGCTTTTTTTTCCCTTTTTTTGGGCACCTTGTGGTTAAGAAATTAACCCTTGACAAATCACAGGAGCGACATTACAGTCTCTATAACTTCCATATAAGGAGTTCCATTGAGGTTTTCCAATGAGGTTTTCCAACATTCCTTCTTTAGGGGGTACATCATGAAGAGGAGTAGTGTATTTGCGGCGATCGCCGTACTCGTACTGGTTTTTTCGCCTGTAGCCGTGGCTCAGGTCATTACAGGTACCATTATCGGCACCGTGAGTGATGAAACGGGAGCGGTTTTGCCGGGGGTTGAAATCACGGTCCGAAATCAGGACACCGGGATCAGCCGAAGCGTAGTCTCCAATGACGAGGGATCTTATCGAGCCCAGTCACTGGCGCTCGGACCTTATGAAGTCCGAGCTGAACTGGCTGGCTTTCAAACGGCGATCCGAACGGGAATTGGCCTGACGGTGGGACAGCAAGCCGTGGTGAACCTCGAACTGCGGGTCGGAGAGATTACCGAGCAGGTCTTTGTGACGGGTGAAGCTTCTCTGGTGGAGACCACCCGATCGACCGTGTCCGATCTGGTGGACCAGAGAAAAATCCGCGACCTTCCCTTAAATGGTCGAGATTTTACTCAACTGGCTCTGCTGCAGGCAGGGGTGATCAACTCCATCTCCTCGCCTCGCTCTCAGATCGGCAATGAGGGAGTCAAGATTACTATTGCCGGGACCCGCATTACCCAGACTGCGATGCTCTTGGATGGAACCGATATTCGCAATGAACTGAATACCACCCCGGGAGGCGCCTCTGGGGCACTGCTGGGTGTGGAAACCGTGCGCGAGTTTCAAGTCATCACTGGAGTCTTTAGTGCCGAATACGGCAAGTTCACAGGCGGCGTCATCAATGCGGTGAGCAAATCAGGAACCAACGAGATCCACGGTTCCATCTTCGAATTTCACCGCAACAGTGCCCTGGATGCTCGCAACTTCTTCGACCGAGACACGGACAATCCACTCGTGCGCAGCGATCCCCCGCCTTTTAAGCGCAACCAGTTTGGCGGCAGCGTGGGTGGTCCTATCATTAAGGACCAGACCTTCTTCTTCGGCAGTTACGAAGGGCTGCGAGAACGGCTGGCCAGTACCACAATCTCCAATACACCCAATGCCTTGGCCCGTCAGGGGTTGCTTCCCATC
>JADFOI010000038.1 GCA_022562935.1 Acidobacteriota bacterium | reverse complement strand
CCAAAGTATGGGACATCTTCTCAGGATTGGGGAGAGGAGGTTCAAGCAGCGAGTGCTGGATGAGTCGTGGAGGAACTGGGATGGCTTGGAGCGAAAAACCCACAATTCCTGAGTTGGGGGGATGGGATTGAAGATCTAAACGCAGAAGTGAGAGGAGAAGTTTTGGATGACACGTAGGGAAAGCTACGGGTAGAGTCCGTTCGTAGACCGTACGGTCGTCCAGTCGCAAGACAAGACGGAGAGCGCGAACAGCCAATCCGTAGTTTCGAAGGCGAGCACAGAGTTGTTCCAGGATTCTTCCCAGAATAAAGGTAAGTGATTCGAGGGAATCCAGCGTCCATTCCAGTTCCTGACTTTCTTCAAAATGAGGTTCGTCCACATGGGATGGAAAAGATTCAACGTCTCGGCCCCGCGCCATTTTTTGCAGACGCAGTCCTGCTTGTCCCAGACGGGCGACTAATTCCTCTTCCGGCAGGGCCGCCAGCTCGCCTAGAGTACGGATTCCCCACTGGGAAAAAATCGAAAGAAGTTTGCAGTCGGGCTCCGGTAAGGCCAGGGAGAGCAGGTGGACAGGCAACGATGCCAGGAAATCCCCTTCCTTGCCGGGAGGAACAACGGTACCCGATTGAGTTTGAGCGGCAAGAATAGCTGTGATTCGTGTGGAAGAGATCCCGACTTTGAGCGGATGAATTTGTCGAAGCAGTTTCTCAAGGGCCGTTCCTTCAAATCTCGCTGTCACTTCTAGAAGGAGTCCGTCCGGAGGACAAATCTCGATCCGGGGAGAGAGTCTCTGAGCGATGGCCAGGCGGGACGGATTGGAGCTAAAGATGGCTATAAAACGTGGCATGGTTGGGATTCTTCCCTCGTAGCAATTCAACTTCTGTGCAAATACCCCGTAACAGAGAGGCGTGCCGCAGGGGAACTTCCCTGCTCGTGAAACTCCACTGAGCTTTGCGCCGTCGAAGCGAGATCACCACAGATGCTGCACTGCCCGCTGTGGCTGCATCCCCCAATATCAGTAAAATCGTGGGTGTTCCCTGAACAGCCTGTTTCAGCCTGAACCAACAACGAAAGGGGATTTTGTGTAGGGCTTCCGGATGGGCCTCCCTGTCCTGAGTCCCCGGATCGAGCACCACGACTCCAAACCCGCCTGCTTGAGCCAGAATGTCGACTGCTTTTAAGGCCCCACCACGGACCCAAAGTAAGCGCTGCAGGTCAATCCCTGCTTTTTGAGCAAAAGCCGGATCCAGTGAAGAGAGGGAATCAACGTAAGCAACCACTTCTCCTCGTTGGGTTGCTTGAGACAGGATGGAAAGAAGAAGACTGGTTTTCCCACTGGAAGAAGGTCCTATGATCTCCGTGATTTGGCCGCGTGAAATGCCGCCTGAAAGCAGAAGATCCAGGTGCTTCATCCCTGTAGATAAAAATGTTTTCTGCGTCTTTTCCTTGAGTTGTGATCCTCGAAGAGTTGAGTTAATTATTTGACGAGCGGTCGCGTGATGCAGCATAGTTTCACCTTTTGTTCACCTATGGTAGTGCCACCATTCCCTTCTGTCAAGCGTGACTTTGTCACTTCGTGCGGTCGTGCTTTCGTGCTGTTGTGCTGCCGCAGGCCGAAGCCTGCGGTTCGGAGCTATACAGAATCAAATGCAGCACAAAATTACGACTGCACAACTGCACGACTGCACGACTGCACAACAGCGCGAAGCGCGGGCAGCACGAAGTCACGAATTGACAGGGTCAGGTTTTCCGTGTATTCCGTGTGGAATGAGCTTTCTTTTGCCTGCGGGAACTCTATGGTGGCGGGAACTGGTGCGATTTTACAGGCAACGCAGCCGTGTGTTGGGTGCTCTGGGGACTCCCTTGGTTTTCTGGCTTCTCATTGGATCGGGAATTGGTGCTTCGTTTCGCCCTCCTTCAGCACCGGCCGGAATGAACTACCTGGAATACTTTTATCCGGGAACCATGATTCTGATCATTCTCTTCACAGCCATTTTTTCCACTATCTCCGTCATTGAGGATCGCAAGGAAGGATTTTTGCTCTCTGTTTTGGTTGCCCCCGTATCCCGCTCCGGATTGGCTCTGGGCAAGATTCTGGGTGGAGCCACGATTGCCTTTCTTCAAGGATTCCTCTTTGTTTTGGTGGCTCCCCTGGTGGGGATAACTTTGGACTGGGGGAAGGTCGTACTTCTGGCGGGAGTCCTTTTTCTTATCGCATTTTCACTGACCGCACTTGGCTTCGCCTTTGCTTGGAGGATCGATTCCACCCAGGGTTTTCACGCCATCATGAATCTCCTGCTTTTTCCCATGTGGCTGCTCTCCGGTGCTCTTTTCCCCCCCTCCGGAGCCTCCACCTGGGTAGGATGGGTGATGAAAGTCAATCCCCTGACCTATGAATTGGCGGCGGTGCGTCACCTACTGGATCCACAAAATCCCATGTTGGAGTTGGGGTTTCCTTCGTTGCCTCTCTGTGTGCTGGTGACGGTGCTGTTCAGCTTGGGAACTTTTCTGGTTTCCTTCTTGGTGGTCCAGCAGCGTAGCGTGCCCACTCTAGAATGATCTCCATTGGCGACTTGCCCACCCTCAATGCAGCACTCAATGGGACGAGTGCTGTTTTGCTTGCTCTCGGTTATCTGTTTATTCGGCGAAAGAAGGTGAATTTGCACAAGGCCTGTATGGTGAGTGCCTTTGTGATCTCAACCCTGTTCCTTGTTTCCTATCTGACCTATCACTATCATGCTGGGTCGAAGCCCTTCCCGGGCGAGGGTTGGACTCGCCCCGTGTACTTCACCATTTTGATTTCTCACGTCCTACTGGCCACGGCCACTTTGCCTTTGTCCATCGTCACACTGGCGCGTGGGTTCAGAGGTCGCTTTGAAAAGCATCGACGCATTGCTCGCTGGGCTCTCCCCATCTGGCTCTATGTTTCGGTCACCGGCGTGATAGTTTATTTGCTGCTGTATCATTGGTAAGGAGTTTTATGGAACCCAACACTGAAAAGTTCTACCCGCCATCTTCCTACCTGGTTGCCTATGAAGATATTGAGTTCTTGAACAGAGATAACCTCCGTCCTGTTCGGCTGCAACTGGAACTGCTGAAGCCTGAGCTGATCATGGAAGAACACAAAATCGTTTCCACAATCGTGGTATTCGGTAGTGCAAGGTTGTTGAGTCGGGAGGAAGCCGAAAAGGCTCTGGCCGATGTTGAAAAAAAGGCTGCCCAGAACCCGGACCAACCCGATGTACAGAAAATATTGGTACGAGCGCGGCGTTTGGTCGAGAATTCGCGCTACTATGAAGAGGCCAGAGAGTTTGCCCGGCTCGTTTCATCATCCTGTCAACTGGATCGAGGCAACTGCGATTTTGTTGTGATGACCGGTGGGGGTCCGGGGATCATGGAAGCTGCCAACCGGGGAGCCTACGAAGCGGGTGCCAAGTCGATAGGTTTGAACATCACTTTGCCGTTTGAGCAAAAGCCAAACCCCTACATCACACCCGAGCTCTGTTTTCAATTTCATTACTTTGCCCTGCGCAAAATGCACTTCTTACTGCGCGCTAGAGCCCTGGTGGTGTTCCCCGGAGGCTTTGGAACCCTGGATGAGATGTTCGACACGTTGACCCTCATTCAGACCCAGAAGATGAAAGCCATTCCGGTGCTGTTGTTTGGACAGAGTTACTGGAATAAGGCCTTCAATTTTGAGTTTCTGGTCGAACAGGGGACCATCTCTCCTGAAGATCTGCAGCTGGTGAGCTATGTGGAAACTGCAGCCGAGGCCTGGCAGACAATCAAGGATTTCCACGAAATTGAGAATCCGGTATGAAGTGGGGCTGGTTTTGGAGTCAGGCGACCTCGATTGCCCGTTCCTTGTGCTCGAACTGCTTGATTTCCTTGTCGGAAATCTTTAGCCGAGACTTTGTCTTGTAGTAGTGAGGATGCTGGGCCTTTACCGCATTGTAGACCTCGTCCCAGCACTCGGGACAATCGTCAAGGTGGGCAAAGAAGATTAATTGATCGTCCACGTCCAACTTATCGGACAAATAGTAAGCCAGTAGTTTCCGGGGGCATTTTCTCATCATTTTCGCTCTCCTCTAATCAAGTGCACTGTATAAAGAAGGTTCTTTTGGCTAAAAGTTTCAAAGATTCTTGATTTGATGGGCTAAAAAGGGACTCGATAGGGGTTGCACTGATTGAATTTTCCTTGAGCCTTTTGCTATCTTATCCGCCTATGATTTCAGCCACCCAAATCCGCAAAGGAATGATTCTTATCTACAAAGATCAGCCTCACCGCGTTCTGGAGTTTCAACATCGGTCTCCTGGCAAGGGACCGGCCTTTGTGCGGGTTCGCTTGAGAAATCTCCTCACAGGAGCTTCCTCTGAACACCGGTTCAGCTCAGGAGAGAGTGTGGAACGGGCGGTTCTGGACCAGCAGGAAATGGAGTTTCTCTATAAGGAGAGCTCCCTCTATCACTTTATGAACACTGAGAATTTCGAACAGTTTCCCATCGAGAAGGAGCTTTTAGGAGAGTTCAAGAAGTATCTTAAAGAAGGATTCAAGGTTCAGGTCGAGTTCTTTGAAGGGCAACCCATTGGCGTGGAGATGCCGTCCTTCGTAGAGTTGAAGGTGGTGGAGACGGAACCCGAGCTCAAGGGAGCCACTGCCAGCAATTCCCCAAAACCTGCCACCCTGGAGACTGGCGTAGTCATTCAGGTTCCTGCCTTTATTTGTCCCGGCGAGATCGTGCGGGTGGATCCCAGCGAGGGCCGTTACCTGGAACGGGCGAAAAGCTGACCGCTGACCCTGGTCAGCGGAAATTCCAAAACCAAAATTCCAAATCCCAAACAAATTCCAAATTCTAAATTCCAAACCTGGAACCTGGAACGCGCGCGAAGCGCTCACATATTCTTGTAATCTGGTCCCCCTCCACCCTCAGGTGGAGTCCAGACAATGATCTGATAGGGATCCATAATGTCGCAGGTCTTGCAGTGGACACAGTTGCTGAAATTAAGCTGTAGACGGAGTTGGTTGTCCTGCCCGACCATTTCGTAAACGTGGGCGGGACAAAAATGCTGACAAGGATTCCCGTACTCATTGCTGCACCGATTGTTACAGATGTCGAAATCCAGAATCTTCAGGTGGCACGGTTGATCTTCTTCGTGTGCCGTGTTCGAATAATAAACATCGGTCAGCTTGTCAAAGGTGAGCTGCCCATCAAAGACCATCTTCTCAGGCTTAACATCCGTTTCTCGGAAATATTCCTTGAATGGCTTCATTTGAGTATGACCCGGCAGAGTGGGAAACGGATCCTTGATTCCCCTGCCGTTGGTCAGAAATTGTAAACCCGCATGGAACATTCCTGACCAGAAGCCTCTCTGGAAAGCCTGTCGAAAATTGCGAACTTTCCAAAGTTCCTTTTTGGCCCAGCTTCTCTCAAAACGGTCCGCGTAACTTTGCAGCACGACTTGAGAGTAATCCTCCTGAAGAAGAGCTTCGAAGAGGGTCTCTGCCGCCAGCATTCCTGATTTGACGGCCAGATGGATCCCTTTCAAGCGCTGGGCATTCATGAATCCTCCTGAGTCACCCACGATGAGCAGGCCGTCGGCATAAACCCGCGGCATCGAGTAATATCCTCCTTCTGGGATGGCCTTGGCACCGTAGGAAAGAACCTCTCCTCCCTTCAGCATTTCCCGGATGAAGGGATGGGTCTTGAACTGTTGGAAGATCTGATGCCCGTCCAGGCGGGGATTTTCGTAGTCCAGGCCGACGACAAAGCCCAGGTTGATCAGATTGTCCTTCATGGTGTAGACAAACCCGCCGCCGAACTCCTGGGTGCCGAGTGGGAACCCAAGGGTGTGGTAGACAACCCCGGGTTGGATCTTCCGAGCGGCTCGCCAAATCTCCTTGACGCCAAGAGCGTAGATCTGAGGATGCCTCCCCTCGTTGAGACGGAAGCGGCGTTCGGCCTGAAGAGTCAGGGTCCCTCGCGGACCTTCACCCAACACGGTCAGCTTGGCTAGCACATCCATTCCCGGCTCGACATTCGGTTTGGGATTCCCATTTTTGTCGATCCCCTTGTCGCCCATCCGCACTCCCACCACCGAATCACCTTCATAGAGCAACTCGACTGCAGGAAATTCGGGGAAGACATCGATGCCGTTCTTCTCGCACAGTGCGGCCAGCCATTTCACAATTTTTCCCAGCGAAGCCACATAGTAACCATGATTCTTCAAGGGAGGTGGAGTAACGGGAGAGCGAAAGCTCTTGTTCTTGCTGAGGATGTACAACGCGTCATCGTCTACGGGTGAGTCATAAGGGGGTTCCTCGCCATCGAATCCCTCAAGAAGTTCATCAAAGGCACGGGGATCAATAACGGCTCCGCTCAGAGCGTGAGAGCCAATCTCCCTGCCCTTTTCGATGACCAGCAGGGTCGGATCACTCAGCTTGCCGCCCGACTTCGCTCCTGACTCAACGGCCTCATTGTGCTCCCGAATCAACCGGGACAAGTGCAGAGCACTGGCCAAACTGGCTGGACCGGCGCCAACGAAAAGGACGTCCACCTCAAGTTTTTCACGCTCCATCGGTTGCTATGCTAGCACAAGGATCAGCCGGTCAGAACGCGCTTCGCCCGCGTTCCAGGTTCCAAGTTCCAGGTTTGGTATTTGTTTGAGATTTTGAATTTCCGCTGACCGCGGTCAGTTGTCAGCCGGTCTGCGGTCTGCGGTCAGAGTGCGCTTCGCGCGCGTCCCGTCTGGGAAACCCGCAAAACGGCTTCCAGTCCCAACCAGAGAGAGAGCAGGAAGATCCCTCCGCCGAGGATCAGCAATAGATAGGTTTCACTGTTCCAGAAGTCTCGTATTTTGATGACCATGGCCGTCAGGGTAGTGATCAGCATGAACACCATGGGTACTCCTGTGTACCAGTAGGGACGGCCTCGCTGCATCAAATAGAGGGTGATGGTCAAAAGGGTGAGGGCACCTAGGATCTGGTTGGTTGTCCCGAAAAGTTGCCACAAAGCCAGGCCGGCAGCTTGTCCATTTACTTCGTAGAAGGCAAAAAAACCGATCACGGTTACAGCTAACAGAGAGGCCACATAGCGATTGGCAAGGAATGGGAGGTGGAGAGTTTCGCTTATTTCCGAGATGTTAAAGCGCAACAGTCGCGTTGCCGAATCCAGTGTGGTCAAGGCAAACGAGATCGCCAACAACGCTACAAAGGCTTTGCCCAGGTCCAGGGGAAGTCCGAGCTGACTTATGAAGAGTGCCGAGCCGTCAATAAAGGCCTTCATGTTGGGCCCCAACCCGTCAGCCAATTCCCAGGAGTTGTAGTGTGCCATCCACAGATCCCGGGTCAGAAATCCCGCCGTACAGGCCAGAACTGAAGCCAAACCCAGCAATGATTCTCCAATCATTCCTCCATAGCCGATCAAGGTAGCATCGCTTTCCTGGTTAATCTGTTTTGCGGTGGTGCCCGAGGACACCAAGCCATGAAAACCGGAGATGGCTCCGCAGGCAACGACGATGAAGACAAAAGGGAAAAGAGGCGGAGCGCCTTGGGGGTGCATTTGTAGCGCGGGCGCTGCGAACTCGGGTCGCAGGACAAAAAAGCCGGTGAAGATGCAGGCCAGCCCCAGGTACAGAAGTAAAGAATTGAGATAATCCCGAGGCTGCAAGAGGACCCAGACTGGGAGGACCGAAGCCGTCAAACTGTAAAGCAGCAGCAGAATGCTCCACGTGCCCAGGGTAAGATCGAGGGTGGGTAATCGGATGCCCAGCCAGACACTGAGCAGGGTAATAGCCAGGGCAACAGCCGTGATTTTCCAGATTGAAATATTCTTCCTGTAAACCAGCCAGCCAACCACCAGGGCCAGCACCATCAGTGTGGCACTGGGATAGACCGCTTCCGGGTTATAGGCGGTGGTGAGAAGGGTGGCGCAAACGTGCACGAAAACACCCATGGCCAGGGCAATCAAAAAAAATATGATGATATGAAATAGAGTTTTGGCCCTCTTGCTCACGATCGATTCAGCAACCTTGCCGATCGACATTCCGCGGGCTCTCATGGAAAGGACCAAGGCTCCAAAGTCATGGACGGCTCCAATAAAAAGTGTTCCGAAAACGACCCAGAGCATGGCTGGAATCCAACCCCAGATCACAGCAATGGCGGGTCCTAGCATGGGAGAGAGCCCCGCAATGGAGGCATAGTGATGTCCAAAGAGAACGTATTTGTTGGTGGGGATGTAGTCGATGTCATCCTGAAGCTCATGGGCAGGGGTGAGAGCTTGGGAATCCAATTGAAAGATTCGCCGCCCTAGATATTTGGCATAGATTTGGTAACCGGCCAGATAGAGGGCGAAGCAGACAAGAGTTGCCAGTAGGGGAACCATGACTCTATGTCGAGCGTCTCATCCGGTCTGCAGCTCTATTCACAGGTAAAAAGGTATTCTTTGAAACCATTTCTCAGCAGGAAGGAATTGCTGACACGGAAATTGGGTATCAGTTGATTGAGATCGGTTTGCTGGTATCTAGGGCACTGACGCAGGACCGCAGAGTTGGTCTTGTAAAGTAAACGGTCGTGATTCACGATCTGAAAGGTCGTGGGTTTTTCGGGGACGTATTTTGAGGTGGAGATCAGTGCGAACAACAACGTTCCCTTGTGACAGAAGTGACCTAAATGCAGGATCAGAGATCGCAGCTCGTCACGCTCTAAATAGTTGAACAAGTCCCAGCCCAGGATGATGTCGAAACGAGTGTTCTTTTGATAGGGTAAAAGGTACTCGAAAACCGCCTGGTAGGAGAGCTTGTCTTCAGAAAGATAATCGAAGGAGGTCAGGGTCCGGTAAAAGTCTTCAATGTAAACCTTGCAGGAAAACTGGGAAAAGAAGTCAACGTTGGCTCCCAAAGCAGGTCCCAGGTCAAGAATATGATATTTCCGCTGGAGACGTAGCTGATCGTACAGGACCTTGAGTGCAAGAGAAGCGCTGGTTTCAGGCTCAGGTATAGAGTCCTTGATGGACTCCTCTTTCGACTTAAAACCCAGCCCAGAGAACCACTGCTTCATGCTCGGGGTGTGTCGGCCTTGACACTGACACGGTGTTCCTTATTCGGTGGAGTGTTTTTAGCGTGCTCCTCTTTCGGCACGGAACTAGGTTCGAGTTGAGAAGGGGTCGATCTCGGCCCAATTGAAGCTTCTTCCAACGGAGGCTTTTTCCCACCCTCCTTGGACTCCATGTCGATGGCTCCCTTGAACCTTGCGCCATCCTCCAAGTTAACCCGCGGCGCTGTCATGTTTCCGCGGACCGTCCCTGATTTCCGGACGATGATCTTCTCTTCTCCGAAGAGATTACCCTTGACCTCTCCCTCGATGGAGATGATTTTTCCATAGATATCGGCTTGAACACTTCCGTGCTTTCCCACCGTGACGTTGTTCTTCTTCAACTCGATTCTACCTTCGACTCGGCCCTGGATCATCAAATCCTCTTCTCCTGTGAGTTCCCCTTTGATTTTGATGGAGGGACCGATCACTGCCTTCTCTTTCAATTGTTCGATTGGACTCTTGTTGGATCTCTGGGCCGGGAGTTCGGAATTCTCTTCTTCTGGCTTTTTCCACATGGTGGCACACTCCTGACGTGTGAGTCTTTTCTACCAATTAAGCGCCCACGAAGTCAAGTCGATGGATTACTGCAAGCCCTTGTAAAATAGAGCAAATAAGGGTGGTTAAAAGGGCCAAAAGAGAGGAATGATAAAGGAGGCTAGAATCCAAAAGAGGAGACTCAAAGGACCACCCACCTTCAGGAAATCGGAGAACTTATATCCTCCCGGACCGAAGATAAAGAGATTCGTTTGATAGCCGATCGGTGTCATAAAACTGGCAGAAGCCGCAAACAAAACAGCCATGACGAAAGGCTCAGAGTTAACCTGCAGCTGCTGGGCGGTGGAAAGGCTGATGGGAATCATGAGAATGGCCGTAGCGTTGTTCGTCATAACAGAGGTGAGAAGCGAGGTCAGCAGATACACTCCTGACAGAACCGCGAAGGGACCCAACACGTCCAGTTTCCCAACCAGTGTTGTGGCAATCAGGCTGGCTAGCCCTGTGTTTTCCATGGCCGACCCCACGGGAATCAAACAGGCCAACATCACGATGGTTTGCCAGGAGAGGTGGCTGTAGAGGTCTTGAAGTCGTAAACAACCTGTCAACAGCATCAGTCCCGTACCCACCACCGACGCTTCTACGATGGACAGAACGTTAAAGGACGCCAGTACAATGATCCCCAGGAAAATGCCGACCGCATAGTAGATCTTGTCCTTGCGCACGAAGGTTCTAGGGACTTCTTCCAGAACGAGAAAATCAGGGGACTGCATCAACAACTGAAGTTGCTCCCGGCTAGTCAGGATCAAGAGCGAATCTCCGTACTCCAGCCGGATCTTTCCGATCTTTTCTCGAATGGTTCGCCCGTGACTGCGAATCGCCAGGGCATTGGCTTTGTAGGTTTGGCGAAAATTGACCTCTTTCAGGGTACTATCCACTAACCCGGACACAGGAGAGATAAAGGCTTCGACCAGTATAATGTTTTCGTCTTCCAGATCCTGATCCTCAACCGTCAAGGCCTTGATGATAACCCCCTCTGCTTCCTGAATCTGCAGCAGGCTGTGAGGATCCCCCTGGACCAACAGGATGTCACCTTCTTGCAGCTGGGTTTCCTTGGCTGAGGGAAGCAGTTTTGTCTTGCCTCTGAGAATCTCGATGACTTCCAGGCCATATCCTTCCCTGAAGTTGGAGTCGGCGATCGACTTCCCGATTAAGGGAGAGTTCGCTTTGAGGATCAGTTCAGTAACGAAGTGCCGCAAACGGTATTCCGTGGTGAGGCTGTCACGGGTTCTTCGTGAAGGAACCAGATGGCGGCCGATGAAGAGAAGATAGCAGGTTCCTACGGCGAAAAAGATCAAGCCCACCTGTGAGAACTCAAACATCCCAATTTCCCAGTTCAGGTGATCCATGGCCAGAGAGTAAACGAGGAGATTGGTGGAAGACCCGATCAAGGTACAGGTACCGGCAAACATGGCCGCAAAAGACATGGGCATCAGAAGTTTACTGGGATCCAGCTGTTGTTCCCTAGCAACGGCGATGGTGAGGGGGAGAAAGAGGGCCACTGCCGCCGTGTTGTTGATGAAGGCTGACAGGATACCGACTGCCACCACGATGGAAAAGAGAAGTCTGAACTCGCTCTTCTGCGCCAAATGGACCAGCGTGTTGGACAGGTAGTTGAGTGCCCCTGTGTTTTGAATCCCATAGCTCAAGGCCAGCATACAGGCAACGACCACCGTCGCAGGATTCCCAAAACCTGCAATTGCTTGATTAGGGGAAACGAGACCAAAGACGACCAGACTGCTCAGAACAAGAACGCTCACTTTGTCGACAGGAAAAACTTCAAGAGCAAACAAGAGCATCGCGACTGCGATAATTGCACTGAGCTGTAGCATCTCAACGGTCATGGTTCAACTTTCTAGTTAAGAAACCTAGCCTGGACTCCGTCAAGCGCCTCGACAGCTTGGCGCTTTCGTCGCTTCGAGACACTAGAGGTGTAACACAGGTTAACCGTTCAGCTTTCCTTTTTCAATAAGCTCATTTTCCAGAAACGAAAGGACGGCATCATTCCAACCCTTGGGTCCGGGAGTATGAGCTCTCTGGCCGCCAGGAAGTTCGTCGGCCAGAGGCGCGATGCTGAGCGGGTTTGGGATGATGACGGGGATATCGACCTCTTCCAGCATACTCAAGTCATTCCGACTGTCTCCTAAACCCATGGATCGAACCGGACCTCCTAGATTCGCCTGATAGAGCCCGATGAGTTGGGCCACGGCGCCCCCCTTCCCACTGTCGCAGCTCAGGTGAAAGAATCTCCCCCCTTGAATGAGTCTCAGTCCGAGCTGCTGCACTTTTGCTTCCAGCTGACTTCGATTGGGGTGAAGACTCACAATGGTGAAGGGGAGATCGAACTCTCGCTGAAGTGAACGCTGAGCCTGTTCCAGAGAAAGTCCTGAGCTCTCAGCCAGTTCCGAGGCCGTCAGTTGGTCAAAGCTCTGGACGGTCATACCACACTCTCCACTGAGTCGGGCCAGAATCTCTTGGAGCTGGATATAGGGGAGTCCCCGTGAGATGACAAGAAAGTGATCGCTCTTTCGGGTCTCCACTGGGAGGGCGGAGAAGTAGCTTGTGGGGATGTAAATACCTCCTCCATTTTCCACGATGAAAGGGTCTTCGTTCTTGATTTCCGTTCGAAATGGGATCATTTCAGCAGCCGTTTTACTGGTGCAAAAAACAAGGGGAATATGCTTTTCCTGCAACTTGGCCAGAGCTGGGCGGGCCGGAGAATAGTCGTAGGTGCGATGGTCTAACAGGGTCCCATCCAGGTCAGTAAAAACGATTTTCAACATCGAAACGCTGTCTTCATTTTACTGAGATCCGGGTGGAAACCCTGTAGGGCAGTGGATCGTGAAGCTCTGCTTGCTGGAAACCGCGAAGCCGTAAAAGACAACTGTCGCAAAGTCCACAGGCAATCTCTTCTTCCTTGTAGCAGGACCAGGTGAGGTGAAAAGGGACTTTTAATGCGACTCCCTTTTCAACGATTTCCTTTTTGCTCAGATGGATGAGGGGCGTGACAATCTCGATCGAAGTGTCCGGTTTTGTACCTTCTTCGATGACCGCATTAAAAGCTTCGAAAAAAGACTCCCGACAGTCTGGATATCCTGAACTATCTTCTTGGACTGCTCCAATATAGATGAACCGTGCCTGTAAAACTTCGGCCCAACTCGTCGCAATGGAGAGCAGATTTGCGTTGCGAAAGGGAACATAGGAAACGGGGATTCCTTCTTGATCCAATGCTCCCTCGGGCAGAGCGATAGAGGGATCGGTCAAGGCTGAACCTCCCATTTTGCGGAGGTGGGTAGGGTCGGCTACAAACCGTTCCGAGACCTGGTAGTGATCAGCGATCTCGTTGAAAGCCCTTAATTCTCGGGCTGCTGTGAGTTGGCCGTAGTTGACGTGCAGAAAGGCGAGAGGCAGCCCCCGGGAGTGAGCGACTGCGGCCGTTACACAACTATCCAAGCCACCACTGACCATACAAACTGCATCGGACATCCTCTCGATTCTAGCATGAGTGGTGATAGAATGATCATTCGATGGAGAGCGAGGATGAACGGTTTCGAACGTTAACACACGACTTCTTCCAGGCTTATCCAGACTATGCCTTTTGCAGGACGCTGGCTGCGAACATCATCGATCAAGTGATGACCTATGAGAGTGCCACCACCATTCTGGCCAAAAGAGCACGGGCAGCTGAGCAAAATCGCCAGCAGATTGATGAAAAACTGGATCAGTACAAGGTCGACATCCGTGGGCAGTTGGATCGAGTAAAGGATCTCTCACTGGGAGAAATCATCCGGCAGGAGGATCCCGTGCTTCAGGAGATTACGACTTTTTACTTCAAACATCCCTATGCTCATAGACGGACCAAGAAGAATCGTCTCTTGCCGCGCTGGTTTCGCACTTTCTTTCTGAATGCCCTGCTGGGGCACGCCAAGGAACGTGAGTTGGATCTTGACTATGACGCCTATTTTGACATGCTCAGGCTGCTATAGCCCGGATTCTGCATAGGTTCTTGTCACGAAGCGACGTAGGGGCGAGCCGATGGCTTGCCACGAGTGGCTCGCCCGAACAGTTCGGATGGCAAAACCGAAGCCACACGGGTAAAGAACGTGCCACTCATGCGGTTCGGGTCAGCCACCGGCTGACCCCTACGGATACATTGAGGCACTCATGCTGGAGACCGTGAAAAAATCCACCATCATCATCCTTGGGATTCTATTCTCAATCTCTGCAGGCTCCATGCTTCTCCTGCGTTACTACGAGGTGGATCTGGTTCACACCATCGTACTCAATGCGGTCATCCAAAAGGCGCCTCAGGGGTATCCCAGACAGGAGATATCGCAGGCTTTTGCCGCAGCTCGCCGAAGGGCCGAACAGGACAATCGGGAAGAAGCCTATCTGGAAGAGCTGTTTTCTTTTTCCCGGCGACTGGAGAAGATCCAGTTGCTGAGCAGGGTTGAGCTGGAAGAGTTGCTTAAGATAGGAGACCGCTGACCGCTGACCACATACCACAGACGAGTGTGCATAGGTCCTAGTTGCGAAGCGGGGTGGGGGAGTTCGGTGCCAGCCCCAGGATTTCTCCTTTGAATTCAGGGGTTTCCGCCAGAATTTTGGGCCTGTCCCAGAATCAACCCTTTTTTCTTTTTTCTATTTTCTTTTCTCTGCGCGCGAAGCGCGCTCCGACCTGGAACTATCGGTTCCCTTTGCTAACATTGGCTGGTGGAGTGCCCTCGTTGTCGAATTCAGATTTCCGGGAAGAGCTGTCCTCAGTGCGGGATTGAGATGAGCCCTATCCGAACGGAGGCACCGGAAGGAACAGCAGACCCACCCGCTACCCGCCGGGCATCGGAAACTTACGATTGGCGATTACAGATCAGGCATAAGCTTGCTGAGCACGCTGAGAAAAAGGGCAGAGAGGATCCAAAGGGTCGTAAGATGCCTCAGCCGAAAGCCACCAAGACTGAAAGAAAGCGTCCTCTCTTTGATTACAGTTTGGGAGACTCGGCCCAGGGATTAAAGAAGCAGAGAGTTGTCACCTTTGCCAGGAACACGCGCGCGTCGCGGCCTGTGGCGGAGAAACCCTTGCTTCGAACTCCCCTGGGTACCCGCAGAGGGCTTCGATCTCACCTTCCCAAGCAGCAGGCGTTGACACTGGAGGTCCCTGCGGCACCAGAACCTGTAGATTTCTCCGTTTCCACCAGTGAAGAAAGGGTTGCCAGTGAGAAAGGACTCTCGCATGAAGTTCTATTTTCTCGAATGTTAGCCGGGATCATTGATATTTTTCTACCTGTCTTGATCGCCGTTGTCTTCAGTTTCTCGGCGGCGAAGATTCTGAACTTTGACTTTTTTTCAGCGACTTCGCTACACCTGGGAATAGTTATTGCGCTCTCTTTTTTCTTTCTCAATTCATTCTTCTTTCTTATCCTGAGTGGCCAGACACCCGGCATGTACCTGACTGATTTGCAGTTGGTGGGAGAAGAGTCGGAGAGGGTACCGTTTCAGTCCCTTGTGATTAGAATCTTCCTTTTTCTGCCCGTGGTTGCGACTGTGGTGGGCCTACTTTGGAGTATCTTTGACCCCTGGTGTCGTAGTGTGCACGACCGCGTTTCCGGGACACGAGTTGTTCCCATCACTCACGGTTCATCCGGTGCGATTTCCACCTCTAGCAAGAACTGATCGACCAGAACCTTCAAATGCGGCCGGCATTGGTATTCCACATCGGGATCCCTGACAAAGGTGTTCACGATCACACACATTGTCGAGACCAACTCTTGTGGGTCGGTTGACTGAAAAACAGAATCTCGAAGAGAGATCAGAGCTTCTTGAAAATCGCTCTCCTCCAGGAAACGCCCAAGGGAAAAACTCTCTAAAACCAGTCGAATGACATTACCGAAAGCGGGATAGTCATCTTCGTAAATAACAAGGGGAACAAGGTACTCCTGGTCCAGTTCAAGCTCAAGTTCCTGGTCGGTAAGGCTTTCCTGTTCCAGAAGACTCTGAATTCCGGTAGGTTTCAATTGCCACGGTTTGCGCAGGAGGAACTGGGCCAATATGAACAAGAGGGCGCCCGTGAAGGCCAGCAAAAGATAAAGATAAGGAATCGACATTAATGCAGTTCGAGTCGCAGTGAAGGGGAAGGGGACAGTCTTAAGACTGTCCCCTTCCCCTTCAGCGTCCCTCAGCTGTCCATTGAGCCGGGGGTTCGATCAGGTAGATACCATCGGAAATCGTCCCAGCCAGTAGCTCGCCTGATGCGGTAAAGCCAAGTGCGGCGATTCTGGAACTGTGGAGCCCCCGCTGGATGATTTCCCACTCATGACCTCCATTTCCCGTGTAGAAGAGATAACCCGATACCGAGTCAGTGGCGAAGATTTGGTTGCTTGCCCTAGGATTGGCTTGAATGGCGATAATGTCAATCGGATAAACACCTTCGGATCTGGACCAATGCTCACCCCCGTCATCGCTGAAAAACAGGCCATCGCGGGTACCGGAAAAGAGACGTTGGCCACTCTTCTCTACAACGTGAATAGGCGCATCGGGAAGCCCTTCGACCTTTCTGCTCCAAGTTTGTCCACCATTCTCGGACCGAAAGACCCCCTTGTCGGTAGCCGCTAAGAGCTGAGCCGTACTCGAATCATAAAAGACTGAATTCACTTTACCCTCGTGGTCAGGAATCTCAAGCTGGGTAAGATTGTTCTCTGTGAGGTCCAGATGAAAGATCCCCTCTTCGGTGGCCAGGAAGATCCCCTTTTCACGTGTATCTGCGAAAGTGAGGTCAAAAACGGCCAATTTGTGGGTGGTGTCGATACTCCGCCACGGTTCACGTGAGGGCATACCTACAAGTATCCCCTGCTGGGTTCCAACATAGACTCGCTGGGTGAGACCAGCAGGTAAGATGGTTTTGATATCTACCAGGAGGATATCCTCCAGGCCCTCATTGTAAGGTTGCCAAGTGATTCCTCGGTCATGGGAGAAGAAAAACCCCCCATAAGGCCCGTCGGAGGAGACACTGGCATAGTAGTGGTCTTGATGATGGGGATCGGAGGTGACCGCAACCACTTGGCGATGGACAAATCCGTTATTGGCTGGATGAAAGGTTAAACCTCCATCATTGCTCTTGAGAACTCCCGCATCATCCGCTCCCACCAGGATAACCTGATGGTCTTCCGGGTCTGTGGCGACCGTATTGATCACAACGTCGGAAAGCAGTTTCTTCCAGCTGCTGCCGGCGTTATGAGAGACAAAAAGCCCCACTGTGGTGCCCGCATAAATAGTGTTGGGGTTGGAAGGGTCCAGATGGAGGGTTCGGGTTCTTTTTGCTTCCTTGGGTAATCCGTTCTTGAGTTTCTTCCAGTTGAGTCCTCCATTTTCTGACTTGTAGATCCCGGTACAGGCACTGGAGAAGAGGACTTCAGGTTTATGGGGATGAACCAACAGGGAGAACATATCGCTGTCGGATATCATTCCGTTGTGAATGGCCGTCCATTTCTTTCCCAGATTGGTCGTTTTAAATCCCAGATGCCAGGTTCCTACGTAAAGAGTATCGGGATCTCTGGGATCGAAAGCCAGCGACTCCACATTGTACATGCTGCGGTAGCCTCGAGTGATTCTATTCCAGCTTTGTCCACCGTCCAGACTGAGGAGAACACCTTCGGAAATGCCCAGAGCGATCCTCTGGGGATCGGACGGGGAGATAGCAATAGCGCGGATGGCACTGTTGAAGCGTTGCAATGAAATTTCCTGCCAGCTCTGTCCACCGTCTCGGGTTCGGAAAAGCCACCCCTTGTCACTCTTCAACTCCCAGGTTGCCGCATAGAGGGTGTTGGGATCGAGGGGATCGAAGGCCAGGTTATCGATGACCAGGTTACGTCGGTTGAGCCCCGGAGCCAACTTAGTCCACCACCCTCCAGCATCTTCAGAGACAAAAATCTGTCCATCGGATGTCCCCAGAAAAAAGACTTGGGGACGCTCGGGATGGACCGCTAAAGATCGTACGTCGCCACCATAGAGGCCAAGCGGAGTAACCCGTGGTTGGGACAAACCCCAAGAACTCAAGGGTACGATGAACAAGCAGAAGAACAAACCCACAACTCGCATGTTATCCATTCATTTTACCGAATTATAAGACTCAATGTCTCGCTTCATGAATAAGTTGATGTCGCCCACGCCACAAACGTTACCGTATTTATGAAACGAGGCACAAAGTGTCGCGCCCGTCCCTGCTTTCATTCAGCACGACAGCACGACAGCACGACAGCACGAAAGCACGACATTTATCGAGAGCGATTCTCAACGGTGATGTCGGTCGAACAGGAAGCCGTGTGGTCTCCGTCGCCTATCTCCGCTGTCACGGTGTACTCTCCAACCTGAAGCCCGGTGGAGTCAAAGAGGACCCGGGTGCCTTGCTGGGAGATCCTTCCGGCGCTGGCTCTCCATATAAGAGAGAGAAAGCTGTCATCCGAATCTGCGATGATTGCCTGAATGGTGGTCGAATCTCCCTGCTCGATGACGACGCGATTTGGATGACAGCGGATGCTCGGAGCTCGATTAATTTTTCGCTGAAAGGTCACTTGAAGAAACCAGCCCGATCGACCTGTGGAAGGGATATCATAAATCGGCAGATCCCCGTTAATGGTGTTGAAATTGAGGTTGTAGGCTCCAGAGACGGAGATCCAGCGGGCGAGGGAGACCCGTAGACCCAGGTAGAGATCTACCGGCGATTTGGGATTCGCTCCCTGGGTTCTTTCTCCGAAGAAACGACTCCCCACCAACTCTCCAATGGTCCGGACTTTTCCGGCGCCAATCGGCATCTCAAAACCGAGCCCATAGTTCATCCGGTGTTGCAAACGGATACCCTGGGAGTCCCCAGCAAAAAGGTGGCCGTAGTTTCCGGTGATGGTTCCTCCGTGGGCCACATTCTTGGAGAGGATCAAGTCATATCCGGCTTCAAGGGTGCCGTTTGTCAAACCTTGCAAAAGGCGGGCTCGGCTCTGGGATAGAGGGAATTTGATGATGGGCTGAATGGCCAGGCTCAAGGGGTTGCCCCTTACTTCGGAAAGAAGATTGAATTTAAGCCCGCTCCGGAGTTCACCCGAGCCTTGGCCGGAGCCGACGTCCAGGAAAGGCGAGTCATTGAAGAAGCCCACGCTACCCGTACTATTGTTCAGACGGGTGGGGACGAGAGGATCTCCAGGCTCGACCTTGTTGACTCTGATCGCATTCCCATTGACCCGTCGGTGAGTTTCCCAGGCCACAAAGAACTCCACGCGATCATGCAAGCCCAGGGTGATTGAGACTGGAAAAAGAGTAAAGTCGAGATCTCCCGGTTCTCGATTGAAATGGGTGATGTTCAGGCCCAGACTGACTTCGCCGCGGCGCAAGGTATCGGCCAGATAGAGATTGAATAGGCCCGTGGACCCCTGGGCGCTCGGCACCAGTTGCTTGATCTTTTCTTTGTCTTGGGCAACACCTGATGTGATGAAGGAGAGAGCTAGAGTCGATAATGTTAGAAAGCGCCTGAACATACACTTGTCCTCAAGAATCATTCAGGGGCTCATTATACCTGGATTCCTCCTGGGTTCTTGGTTCCTCTTTTATCATGCGTTTGTCGTAGAATGTGTGCTCCATGGAACCATCACAGCCACAGCTCGCCACCCGGACAGGGAAGGATTTCATTCGTCGGATTTGGGCGCTCTTTGAAGTCCTGTTGGTAGCCCTTGCCGGACCCGTTTTAGTTCCGATCGGCTTCATTTTCTTGAATTTCGGGCGGGCTGGGATTCTAAGTGATACTCGGATTCTGTTTCTGTTTATGGCTTCAGAGGCTTGCATCACCCTGTTTTTAATCGTCCTTTGTTTGCGATCTCGGGGAGAAAGCCTGCGCAACATCGGTTGGATTTGGAGCAATCCTGGCTGGGAAGTCCTACTGGGCATCGGTTGTGTACCCTTGCTTTTCGGGTCCACTCTTTTGGTGAACATCTTCTTTCACTTCTTCTTGCCTGATTATGTCTCCACCAGTAACCCGCTGCTGGAGTTGATCGAAAGTTATGGTGTCCTGCTGCTGTTTTTGATCAGCAGCATTTTTGTGGGAGGTATCAAGGAGGAGATCCAGCGGGCCTTTGTCCTGGATCGGTTTGAGCGTTATTTGGGAGCAATCCTTCTCATGCCTTTTTTAAGAATTTCGGGTCGCTCCTCGAGTGAACAGGACGGTCGTCGAGTGGGGATCATTGTGGGACTCACCCTATGGAGTCTCTTTTTTGCTTATGGGCATGCTCTGCAGGGAATCGATAATGCGGTTGGAGCGGGAATTCTTGGACTATGTTTTGGGCTTCTGTACATCTGGCGACGGAATCTGGTGGCCCCTATCGTTGCTCATGCCCTCTTTGATGTGGTCACCCTGCTCATATTCTGGTTCGTGATGAAGAATCCCGGCTAGGATAAGAGATCTTCCAAACCTTCGAGAGCCTTTTCGGCCGCTCTTTGTTGTGCTTCTTTTTTTGACTTGCCGCTGGCCGTGGCCAGAAGTTTATCCTCAATATGAACTTCTACGACAAATTGCTTGCTGTGATCCGGGCCGAGTTCCTCCACCACTTGATAAGCCGGTTCGGTGAATCCTCGGGCATGCAGTTGTTCCTGGAGCAGCGATTTGCTGTCTTGGAAATCCAGTTGTTCCTCGGCGATTTCCTCGAGCCGGGTGCTAAACCGGGAGAAAACGAAGCGACGAGTAGGCTCGAAGCCTCCATCCAGATAGATGGCGGCGATGAGGCTTTCAAAGAGATCTGCCAGAAGGGCTTTTTTCTTCCTTCCACCTGTTTTCTCCTCCCCGTGACCCAATCTCAGAAAAGCCCCCAAGTCCAACTCCTGAGAAAGAGAGGCTAAATGGTTGGCCGAGACGAGAAATGATCTGATTTTCGAAAGCTCTCCCTCGCTTCGGGAGGGCTGGCTTAGGAAAAGGTGTTCGCTGATGAGAAAACCGAGGATGGTGTCACCCAGGAACTCCATCGACTCGTAATCCTCTGATACTTCTCCTTCTATTCCCGACCTCCGCTCATAGGCAAATGAACTGTGGGTCAGTGCCCGCTCGAGCAGAACCGTGTCCTTGAACGAATAGTCGAGTCGCCTTTGCAGCTCCTGCAAATCCTTGAGTCCATCGGAAGATTCACCAGGATTTGTCGTGTCCATGGGGAGAGCGTATTGAAAATCCTCTCAAGCCGTTCACAGCACAAATGGATTGCCAGTCAAGTGGTTTTGAAAGGATTAGTACCCCTGCTGTTGCTGTTGCTGTGGCTGCGGTTGCCGTGGCTGTAATTGTAGGTTCAGTTGTTGCTGCAGCTTCATTCGTTCCTCCTCTTCCAGAAGCTGAATCTGTGCCTCCTTTTCGGCGGTTTTCCCGTCGATGTAGGCGAGCTGCTCTTGAGTAAACTGGGGGATGCCGGCGGGATCTTTCTTGAGAAAGTCATAGAGTGTTTGAAGTTGCTCGAGAGCCAACTGTGCAGCGATTCCATCGAGGGCTGCTGCTTGAGCGTAACTTTCAATGGCCTTCTCGGCATTGTTCAACCGGGTATGGCTGTAGCCGAGCCGGAAGTAGGCGGCATCGAATCTGGGATCCGCTTCAATGGCTTTTTCGAGATGTTCAATGGAACGGTTGAGAATCACGGTACTGTCTCCCACCATGCCAAGTGATTTCTTCAAATACGCCAATCCCTGGGCGTAGTTGGCGTCGGCCACTCCGCGGTCCTTCAACACGACCCATCGTCGAATAGGGGTGTCGGTGGGTTTCTCGACCATCTCCAGGAGTCTGAGTCCCTCTACGGCGTAGTCAATGGCTTTATTATTTTCACCATGCTCCGCGAAGGCCATGGCCAAGGTAGGACGTATGTCAGGATCCTCGGGGCGTAATTCGATCGTCTTCTCACCGTGGAAGACCAAATTTTCGTAGTCGTTCAGTTGCTGATAAGAAATCGCCAAACGCTTGTGAATAAAGGTGGCGAGGTCGCTTTCAGGAAACAGGTCCAGGAATATCTTCCCCAGCTGAGTCACCTCTTCAGGCTGAGTGGACTGGATGACTGCGTCATAGGCCTCGAATTCGGCGTCAAAAAATTGGATGCTTTCGATTGATTCCAACACCTCATCGATATCATCTTGGGACTTTCCTCTCACCCCAAAGCCAATGATCTTGCGATTGATCGTGGTCACCACCAGAGTCTGATAGATCCTGTCCCTGCGCTGGCGGCTGCGGAAGTTCAGACGGTAAAACTCGAAGTTGCCATAAAGCACTGGACGGATGTTGCCTCGAACCTCGAAGTTCTGCTCTCCCATCTCTTCCTCATGGATACCCAACCATTCCCCTCCGGTCTCGACCACCGGGGTCGTGGCTGAGGGGGAGGGTAAGTTCGCAGAAAAAGCGAACAGCGTAAGATCAAGATAGCTAGCTTTGAACACAACTGTGCTGTCGCCTAGGGTGTTGATATTCTGATCATCCGCTTGCTGCACATTCCAGCCTGAGGGGAATAGGAACGAGAAGCCCAGACGTATATTGGTGTACAGATTTCCCTCGATCTGGGATTCTTCAGTTTGTGGGACGGCAGCTGAGAGCCACAGTACCGAAGCGACGGTGATCACAAGAAATACAGATAGAAGATACCTCATCTTATCCTCCGAACTTGAGTTTTCAGAAGTTGTTGTTGCTCTGGAGAATTTTGCCACAAAAAAGAAAACGAGGAAAGCCCTTTCTGCGCCACCGCAAGCCCGGACTATGCATAGGTTCTTGTCACGAAGCGAAAAACGAAAGCGCGCCGACCTGAGTGCGTTGCGCCGCGCGACAGAGGCCCCCGCAAACGTACTGTAGGGTACGTTGAGGAGGCCAACCGAGGGCAACGCAGGCAAGCTGGATGATTTCGTCGCTGCAGTAGAGAATTTATGGATAGTCCGGGCTAAGGCAGCTTTTCAATCGAGTTTTGAGCTTCCTCCCTGGCCCCTCGCAGATCGCCTTTCATTTTCAGGACTCGATCAAAATAAGTGCGGGCTCCTCTAAAGTCGCCTTGGAAGGCCTGGTAATTACCGATCCGGAGCAAGGACCAGCCCTGAACCCATTCGGGCACGCCCTGAGATTCGGTAGCTCGCGTATAGTACTGGACGGCTTCCTCGTGCTGCTCCTGTTGAGAAGCAATTTGGGCAAGATAGAAGTAAGCATTTCCGTTCTCAGGGTCCTCTCTCAGGAGGTTCCGGAGCTGTTCTCTGGCAGACAGAAACTCTCTTTTCGAAAGCAAAACCGCTGCTTGATTCAACAAGGAGTTCACCCGGTTACGCCGATCGACTTCCCCTTGAACCCTCTGTCGGGATTCAGCCTCTTTTTCCTCTTCGACCCTCAGATCGCTTTCGAGAGCTGCAATGACCTTCTCATCTTCCTCAATCTGCGACTTTGTAATGTTTTTAAAGAGGTCTTCCACATAAAAGGGAAAGGAAATGAGCTCGGTTTGTTCGTACCGCTTGAGACCTCGCTGAAAGTAGGGAACGAAGATGAAGCCTTGACGAAACAGGTTGACCAGCTCACGGTCCGGATTCTCCGGTGTGTGAATCTTCCATAAGATAGTTTCGATTAGGGATTCTGCCACCACCAGAAAATACTTATTTTGATATTGTGCATCCAGTTGCGGTTGCCTGTGGGCCAGCTCCATGAGGTCGCTGTGTTTCAGTAACTGGAGTCCAAACTTTTCCACCAGGGGATCGAGCAGAAAGTGGAGGTACCCATGTTGCAGTTGGCGATGATTTTCGGCTGGATCGTCTGTGGGACCCACCACAATGTAGTAGACCGGTTCCAGACTGCGCGCGTTGACGATGTTCTTGGCATTGAGGAGATTGGGAATGAGGACGATTCGCCGGTCCAGGACAGTTCTTGGCGGAATGCGAAAATATTGCAGGGTCTGCTCGATCATCTCTCTCAGAACCGGTCGATAGGATTCCAATTCCTCAGCATAGGCTGGTTGATAACGCTTCCAAAGCGATTCGATATCGGCCTTTTGGTAAAATTCCTGGACAAGCTGCCCAAATCCGAGTACTCGACGGGCGTCGGGAGGGACTTCCGCTTCCTTAACGGTGAGCTTGAAATGAGGAGGGCCTGAGAGCAACAGGGCCAGGGAAACATAGGCCACCTGGTTGTCGATCCCATCGCTTCCCTGCCGATGCTCATTGTAGAAGGCTTGCAGTTGCTCGAGAAGTCCGGGATCGATCTGTTGCAGCTCTTGACGGACACTCTGGCGCACCTCCGACATTTCCCTTCCCGGAGTCTCATAGTCAAAGCCAGCCGCGTTCAGAGCTGCCATGACGGTGAAGATGCGAACGTCAACTGTGAGATTTATGTTGACGAGAGCCTCCACGGAGTCCGATGACTGACCCATCAAGACGGACAACGGACCGCTGCTCACCCCGCACAGCAAGCTGACCAGAAGGAGTATTTTACTCTTAGATATTCTCTTCATCTCAAATATAAGCGTTTATGTTAACACGAACTGAAGTGATCAAACCCTTTCGGTTCATACCTTTCCCGTTTCTCTCCTCGCTTGAGGTACACGCCGGGCTCACCGCGGTACAGGTGGCCAATGACCCTGTAAGGTGGAAAATCAGTCCGATACTCTGAGTGCAGCCGATCCAACTGTTTCTCGGATGCTGCCAAGAGCAGAGCGTAATCCTCCCCGCCATTGAGTGCTGCTTCCAGTGGATCGATCTCCCCGATTTTCCGGTCGGGCAAAGGCAACTGGTCCACCTCGATTTCTGCTGCCAATTGACTCTGACGGGCAATCTGAAGCAGGTCGGAACCGAGCCCATCGCTAACGTCAATCATGGCATTGACAACGCGATTCTCGCACAGCCAGGTTCCCACATGAACCAGCGATTGGGGCAACAAATGGGCTTTGAGGCACCGATACCGAAAATCGTCTCCCGCCCAATGGGCCAGTGAATCTTCACTTTCGATCTTCCAAAGCTCAGAGAAGTCTTCTTTGCGGAGGATTTCGAGGCCCAGTCGAGAGAGTCCGACTTCACCTATTAATACCAGGAGGTCTCCATCCTGGGCGTCCGACCGCCAAAGAGGACGACCCGTCTGGAATGAACCCCAGGCAGTCACGCTCACGAAAATGCTTGCACTCTGAGACAGATCTCCCCCAATCAGTGGAGCATCCCATCGCGCTCCTTCCTCCAGGAAGCCCTTCATGAAGGAGTTAAAGTAGCTTTCAGTGAGATCCCCAGGTAAAGCCAAAGCCAGCAGGCAGGCATAAGGTTGGGCACCCACAGCCGCCAGATCACTCAGATTGACCAAGAGAGACTTGCGGCCCAGGAAATAGGGACTGACCCAGCGGCGCCGGAAATGGACGTCCTCCAGAAGCATGTCTGTAGTGACGGCTAGTTTGGAGAGAGAACGGGGATCGAATACGGCACAGTCATCGCCAATGTGTTTAATCATCGAAGAGGGAAGGTCTTGAGGGTGCTCCCCAATCCATTGGGTCAGGTCCTGTTCACACGGTTTTGTCGAATCCATAGGGGGTGCCTACTCAAGAATTTGGTTGATCTCCTTGGTAAACTCCCTGACATCTTCGAACTCCAGATAGACTGAAGCGAACCGCACGTAGGCGACCTTGTCAATCTCCTTCAGACGCCCCATGACATATTCACCGATTTCCCGTGAGGTAAGCTCGCGAGCGGGGGTTTCCAGGAAACGCTTTTCGACCGCTTCCACCAGTTCCTCCAACTGATGGGCGGCAACGGATCTCTTTTCGCATGCTCTCAACAGGCCTTGAGCGAGCTTGGAGCGGTCAAACCTCTCCCGCCTTCCTTCTTTTTTAACGACCATGTAGGGGATGTCTTCCATTCTTTCGTAGGTGGTAAAGCGATGCCTGCAGCCGAGACACTCGCGTCGCCGGCGAATCACATTCCCCTCCTTACCTTCACGTGAATCGACCACTCGATCCTTCTGATGACCACAAAATGGGCAGTGCATGACAGATAGATACCATTGGAACTACCCGTGATGCTATAAAATTCAGCAGGAATTGCGAAAAATATCTATTCTGCATCTTTCTCGTCGGATAGTGGTTCCGATGCAATGAGCCACCAGGAGCAGTTACCTGTGCACCCAGGAAAAAGTGAATTACTGGTCGCTTGTGCCTTGAAACAGGAGTCCACTGCTTTGCAGGGGCGCCTTCAGGTCGATTGCCGCTTTCTAGTCACGGGGTTAGGTGCCCATCGGACCCGGAAAAGCCTGGAATCCACTTTTCAATCGGAACCTCCTTCTCTCCTGATTTTTACCGGAACCGCCGGGCAGTTGGACCCTTCCCTGGGATTAGGGCAGGTGGTGTTCCCTGAAGAATGGTGTTTAAAGGATGGCTCTTGTTTCCCAGCCGATGCGGATTTGACGTCCATGTTGCGGGAGGGGGATGGCTGGGAGATTGAAGGTCGCGGGCTCACCGTTTCCACTGCGGTCCTGCGAGCCAAGTCGAGACTGGCCCTTTATCGGAAGTTTGGGGCACGAATATGCGATATGGAAAGTGCCTTTGCCTTACAGGTCGCCTCCAGATATGGCGTTCCCTGTTTAGCTCCCAAAATTGTTTCCGACACAGCCCAATCGGGTATTAGTGTTTTCTGGAGGGAGTTTGACAGCAACATGGATCAACTCGCGAAGTACTTGGACAACCTTATTGCCTCTATCATCAAGGGTCGCTGATCCGAACTGTAGGGGCGCACGGCTGTGCGCCCACAAACCCTGCTTTATCCACGACTTGTAGGGGCGCACAGCCGTGCGCCCCTACGCATTCTTCAAGTAGAGAAAGAACTCCTGGTTCCCTTTCCGTCCTTCCAGTGCGGAGGCCATTTCCCCGAGAAGGTTGAAGCCTTCGCTGGCCGCAAAACCCTTCACCCTGCCAACGATATTCTCCTGGAGTTCTTTGTCGTGAATGATCCCCCCGGCTGGGACCTCGTCTCGACGAGCTTCAAATTGAGGCTTCACCAAAGCGATGATTTCGGCAGAAGGGAATTGCTTGAGACAGGGAAAGATCAGACGCAGAGAAATAAAGGCCAAGTCGACGGTAATCAGATCAACTGGATCCTCGACCATCGCCCGGGTGAGATGCCGAACGTTGATGGAATCGCGAACAACCACCCGAGCATCCTGTTGCAGATCCCAGTGAAGTTGTCCTCGACCCACGTCAAAAGCATAGACTTTTACAGCTCCTTGTTGGAGCAGACAGTCCGTAAAACCACCGGTAGAAGCACCCAGATCAACACAAACCTTTCCCTGGACCTGAACGGCGAATTGCCGTAGGGCCGCTTCGAGTTTGAAGCCTGCTCGGGAGACATACTGTTGCTCTGCCCCTTTGATCCGGATTTCAGAAGCGGAATCGATCAGCATGCCTGCTTTGTCGACTCTTTGTTCATCAACCAGAACCACTCCACTCAGGATTACTGCGGCTGCGCGTTTGCTATTCTCAGCAATGCCCCTCTCCACCAGAAGAACATCGAGCCGTCTCTTGGCTTCGTGCGTTCGTGCTGTCATCCTTCTGTCAGTTGTCAGTCGGTCTGCGGTCTGTGCCTTCAGATTCTTCGCACCGAGATGTATCGAGCCAATTCTGTGAGGGTTTCACCTCGAGAACCCAGAAACTCGATGTCCTGAAGGGCTTTTTCCACCAACTCGATGGCCATTTTCCTACTGGCCTCAAGACCGTACATTGCAGGATAGGTCGCGGGCGGTTTGCTCGAGGCCTGCAAAGAGTCGAGAATGTCGTCCACAATCTGAAAAGCAAGTCCTATCCTTCGGCCAAAGGTACCGAGCTTCTTGCAGGCTTCCTCTGAAGCTCCCGACAGCAAGGCGGCGCAGCAAACTGAAGCCTGGATTAAGGCGCCCG
>JADFOI010000150.1 GCA_022562935.1 Acidobacteriota bacterium | reverse complement strand
GGATGGCCGCTTCGAGATGCAGGAGATTCCCGGCACAGAAGAAGAGTGGAAGGCAGATCTGGTTTTTTTGGCCATGGGTTTTCTCGGTCCCGAGGAAACCCTGGTTCCCCAGCTGGGCCTGGAGACCGATCCGCGCTCCAACTTCAAGGCCGAGTTCGGCCAGTATGCCACCAGTGTTGAGGGAGTCTTTGCCGCCGGCGATTGCCGGCGTGGCCAGTCGCTGGTCGTCTGGGCCATAAAGGAAGGTCGAGATGCCGCCCGGGAGATCGACCGGTATTTGATGGGAAGGACGATGCTTCCTTGACCGCTGTCAGCTGACAGCGGTCAAGGAAGTTCAAAGTTCAAAACTCCAAATCCTAAACAAATTCCAAATTCCAAACCGGAGCCTGAGACCGTGCGACCCTGACAAGTAACAGTGGACAATGGGCCACGGACCACAGAGAATAGAGCGCCAACCGACTGTAGCTGAGAGCTGAACCGAGGGGGAGGAGATCCCATAGGAGCAACAAGCCAAGCGACCAAGAGATGGACTGTCATCGCTCTTGTATGGGGAAGTCATTTCATTCCCTTTATCATCCGTATTTCCCTGGGTGTGGCTGCCCCCACCCTGATGACCCTTTACAGCATCTCTCCTGAAGCGATGGGCTTCGTCCTCTCCGGCTATACCTGGAGCTACTTGGCTGGTCTGCCCCTGATCGGAATTCTCGTGGGTCGATTCGGACCTCTTCTGGTCATGGGCATCGGGTCAATCGTATGGGGTGTGGCCACACTGGCCCTGCCCCTTGCCACCACTGCCGTCGGTTTCTTTTTGATGCGTGCCTTGTTTGGATTTGGGCATTGCATGATGATTCCCGCCGGAGCGGTCTCGATCCGCGACTGGGTGGGCTCCCACCAGAGAGCCCTGGCCGTGGGACTCATTTTTACTGGAGGCACCATTGGGCTGGCCGTGGGCTCGCCCTCAGCGGCATTCCTTCTTGAAAACCTGGGCTGGGAATACCCGTTTTACGTCGGCGGAGCCTTAAGTCTGCTGTTCACTCTCCTCTGGTTTACCCTTTATCCCAGGGAAGCACCTCCAGGCCGGTCTCCTTCTTTAGAAGAGGAGAGCGAGCCGAAAGTTAAAAAAAGTCGAGTTCCCTGGCTTTCTCTTTTGCGCCATCGGACCACCTGGGGAATGGCCTTCAGCCAGATGGGATATCTCTACGTCTATTTCTTGTTCATCACCTGGATTTTCGCTCACCTGATCATAGACTGGGAAATGGAGACTTGGGAGGCGGGAATGGCTGCAAGCGTTCCCTTTTGGATGGGAATCGCGGGAACCATTGGAGGAGGATGGGTAGCGGATTATCTCATCCGGAGTGGAGTGAGCAAGAATACTGCCCGCAAGGGGATGATTGCTGGTGGGCTGATGGGAGCTACTCTCTTTCTGGTCGCTGCGGCTTATGCCACCCAGATCTGGCTGGCGGTCACCTTGCTGGGCCTTTGCATGGGCAGTCTCAGAATGACCACTGCATCCTCCAATTCGCTTTCCATCGATCTGGCTCCTGAAAATGCAGTTGCTGCCCTGGCCTCCATCCAGAGCGTCGGAGGTAACATTGGTGGCCTAATGGCGCCCATTTTGACCGGATACATTTTGGGGGCGACCGGATCTTTCGTGGGAGCGCTTGTCTTTGCCGGAGCAATGGCCGCCTTCAGCGCCTGCTCCATGCTGTTTTTAGTGGGACATATCGGGGAGGAGGGTGATCGGATGGTGCTGGAGAGCTGACACCAGCCGGAAGACCGGCTGGAAACTCCAAATTCAAAATCCCAAATCCCAAACAAATTCCAAATTCTAAATTCTAAACTAGAACCTAGAACCTGAACCCTGGAACGCGAGCTAGGCGCGCTTCTGGTGCCAGCGCCAGGCGGTTTCGATGATGGCGTGAAGGTCGGGGTAATCAGGTACCCAGCCCAGTTCGCTTCGAATCCGAGTTGAGGTAGCGGTTAGACGGGCCGGGTCACCAGAGCGCCTTGGAGCGGGGACAGCAGGGAGGGGATGGCCGGTGACCTGCCGCGCGGTTTCAAGGACCTGGTAGATCGAATCACCGTCATCGTTGCCCAGGTTGTAAACACGGGGCTTGTTGCCATCCAGATTTTGCAAGGCAAGAACATGGGCCTTGGCTAAGTCCAGGACATGGATGTAGTCCCGGATGCAGGTACCATCGGGAGTATCGTAATCGGTCCCATACACCTGGATCTCCTCCTTCTTGCCCATTGCCACCTCCAGAATCAGAGGGATCAAGTGGGTTTCCGGGTCATGGGCCTCGCCACACTTCTCTGAAGCACCCGCAGCATTGAAGTAACGAAGTGAGATGTAGCGCAATCCGTAAGCCCGATCGTACCAGTCTAAAATTCGCTCGAACATGAGTTTGGAATCCCCGTAGGAGTTCACCGGCCGGGTGGGGGCATCCTCGCTAATTGGGGTTTCCTTGGGCTCGCCATAGACGGCGGCGGTGGAGGAAAAGATGATCTTCTTGACCTCGTGAGAGAGCATGGCGTCCAACAAATTCATGCCTCCTCGAACGTTGGTGGAAAAGAAGCGTCGGGGGTTGCTCATGGATACCGATACGAGTGCCTCAGCAGCCATATGGACCACCGCATCCAGGTCGTGGTCGCGAAAAACCTGATCCAGGGCCTGGGCGTCGCCCAAATCGGCCTGAACGAAGACGGCATTGGGATGAACGGCCTCCCGGTGTCCCGCCTGCAGGTTGTCCAAGGCAACAACGGAATGGTCCTGATCGATGAGTACTTCGGTCACGACGCTGCCGATATAGCCCGCCGCACCGGTCACCAGAATGTTCATTGAAGAACCTTTGGCTGTTTCACAACGACCATTTTACCAGGTGGGCTGCGGTCTGTGGTCAGATGTCCGTTTCTTCCACAATCTCCAGAATCTGGGAGAGGTCGCGGATGGTCCACTTCGGCTGAAGCGGGGGATCCTGGGGTGGACGGTTCTCCACCAGCCAGGCGACTTGAAAACCCTGGCGGGTGGCCCCATAAACGTCCGCCTCCGGGTCATCTCCAACATAGAGACACTGTTGGGGAGAATATCCAGTTGTCTTCAAGACAACGTTAAAGAACTCATCCCCGGGTTTGCGCCAGCCCACTTCATCGGAAATGAAGATGGCCTCGAAGCGCTCTTCCAATCCGAACTCGCGAAGAGCCCGACGAACGGTCAGGGCATGATCGAAATTTGAGACCAGGACCAGAGGAATAGGGGGAAGCTGATCCAGAAGGGCTTTTTTATGATCCGGGAAGTGGATGATGCGAAACAGTTCATCCATGTGGACTTTGACGATAAACTCCGCTACCGATTTGTCTTGAACCTTTAACCGCTTGCAGAGAATCTGAAAACGGTCCAGAGAGGAGAATTCCCGGTGCTCCTGGCTCCTCAGCCGGGTCACGATTTTCAGACTCTCCTGGAACTCCTCCAGAAAGCGCGAGTAGGGAAAGGACGGATCCCTGCTTTCGCTCAGCTGGCGATACACCTCCACACTGGTGGTGGGGAGAGACTGTCCCTGGAAATCAACCTGCGGAAGCAGGGAGAAATCAAAGTGGAGCAGCGTGTTGAAGAGATCAAAAAAGATGGCCTGAAATCTCACCAGCCGTTTGCCCTTGAACTTCTGTTTGAGAAGCTACCCTTCCTGTACGGCAAACTGGGGATCCGGTTCAATATCCAGGGTCAGTATGAACCGATTGATCATATTAAAGAAGCCGATCAGGGTAATCAATTCAACGACCTGATCGGAGGTGAAGTGATTGTCCAGCTGCAGCCAGTAATCATCCGGTATCTCGTCGGGCTCCAGACTGACCAGTTCGGCAAGCTGAAGAGTCTCCTTCTCGTAGTAGCTGAAAAGATCACTTTCTGGGTAATCATCCATGGCCTCAATCTGTTCGTCGGTCCACCCAATTTTCTTGGCCAGGTCCGTGTAACAGATGATCGTGTATTTGCACTTCTGGATCTTGCAGGTCTTGAGGATCGCTAATTGGCGGATTTTTTCACTAAGGCTGGTCTCACCCAGGAGCGTACGATAAAGATTCGCTACGGCTTCCAGGAAGTTCCCGCTGTGGGCCATCGTCTTGATGAAGTTGGGTACAAATCCAATGTCCTTCTCCATCTTGTCGTACACGGCCTTGATGTCGTGATTGGCAGCATCCAATTGAACGGGTAAGTATTTGGGCATCCTTTCCTCCGGGGGCTGAATGTTAGCATTGCCCGGGCCAAACGACAACCGGGCAACTCAAGCAAATGGATCGACCACTGTGATCCCTGGAATTCTACGGAAAGAAGTATCCCGGGTCAGAATCCGGTCCACCCCGTTTTCGCGCATCACGGCTGCGATTCTACAATCATGCACGAAATTACCTTGGACGGGGTAGGCCTCACGGCAGACCTGAGCAAAGGTCTCCAAGTGCTGTGGGCCTGGGTCGATTCGGGAGATCAGCGGCTGGGCGATGAGCGATTGAATATTCTCAAGGGCCTTGTCCATCCCCAGTGGTGCCGGCCGGACCAGCCGGGGGTGGGTGACGATCCGCAGGTACTCGAAAATATTGATCCAGGTTAAGCAGTGACGCACCCGACCAGCGAGGAGCTCTGCAAGAAGGTTCTTTGAATGCTCGTGCTCGGAGAAGCCAGGGACTGTCGCGTATACGAGAATGTTGGTATCGATCAGGATCATGGACTCTCATCCAAGAGGTCCATGTAATCACGAGAGGCTGGGTCAAAACCTGGGGCGGGTGCGCCCTTGGGAACAACATTCCACTGAAATGGACTCCGCTCTTGTGCCACCTCTAACTCACGTTTCAATGCACTGCTCAGTAAGCGGTTCACCACTTGATTCATGCTTTGCCGAGCGTCGGCGGCAAGATGTTTGAGTTGTTTAATGAGATTGGGGTCCAAATCAACCGTCGTTCGTGGCATTACATCATGATGATATCAGTAAAACATCATGATGTCAACAAGGTTACGGTCCCCCATCTTGCCTCCAGTCACACTTATACCTTCTTGATGCTCCTTCCTTGACTTGTGTAGACTGAACAAATGCTTCACAAGGTGAATCGAAGGACCCTTCTGAAAATGTTGGGGTATGGTGTTGTAGCCTCAGGTGCGGTTGTTGGAGCCTATGGATACGGCTCTAGAATCGAAACGGAATGGCTGCAAACGGAGAGAGTCACCATCCCGGTGAAGCATCTGGGATCCTCCTTTGAGGGATTCAAGATCGTCCACTTA
Organism: Acidobacteriota bacterium; assembly: GCA_022562935.1. Taxonomy (GTDB): domain Bacteria; phylum Acidobacteriota; class UBA6911; order RPQK01; family JADFOI01; genus JADFOI01. The sequence continues at coordinate 1,162 of JADFOI010000150.1, read as the reverse complement.
AGTGATTTCCATCTCTATCCTCATACGCAGATTGAATTCATCGAGCGGGTAGTCAGAATAACGAATAGCCTCAAACCTGACTTGATTGCTTTGACTGGGGACTACGTTTCCGGATACGAGGTGAGAAACTCCGAAGCGATCTTCGAATTGGCCCCTGTTCTCAGCACGCTCAGTGCGAAGCATGGGGTGTTCTCTGTTTTAGGCAATCACGACCACATGACCAGTAAGCAGGTGGTGATAGCCGGTCTCAAGGAGTCGGGACTACCCGTTCTTATCAACGACGGGGTGACCTTGCGCAGGGGTCAGCAGACGTTGTATTTGGCAGGCCTGGCCGACGGAAGGCGGAGTCATCCCGATTTATCCAAGGCACTCGAGAAACGGCCCGGCCATGTGCCCACCATACTGCTCATCCATGAACCTGATTTTGCCGACACTTACTCGAGCGATGGCACCATTTCTTTACAACTGTCCGGACACAGTCACGGGGGGCAAATCCGACTACCGGGCGTTGGCGCGCTTGCTTTGCCCCGTTATGGTCGAAAATACGACCAGGGTCTTTATCGCGTTCAAGATATGTGGCTCTATACGACGCGCGGCATTGGGGTCACTGGTCCACCCATCCGAATTAACTGCCGGCCTGAAATTACCGAGATCACATTGGTTCGGGCCTAGGTTCTCCTGACAGGATTCGTGTGCCCACCTGAGCAGCGATAAGCCCGAAACGCCCAACACAACCGTGCTTGATTCCCGCCCTGGAGTATAAGCAGGGTCTACACCCTGAAATTCTTTGTAAGTAATAGATTCTTAGGAGCGTGCTTTGAGACGGGCTCGAAGAACGGAAACGAGAGACTGTTCGAACATTACATTTTACTCAATGCACTGAGTAAATTTACTCAATGTATTGAGTTAATTGGCGAAATGATCTGTTCGAGGTCACGGCTAGTCGGGATTATTCACCACCCGGTGGCGGCTCAGTGGGTCGGAGCTCTAGTTGGGCCCCTCTGAGGAGACTGTCTCAAAACTCCGCTTGATTTTGATTAAGGCCTGTAGGGCGCACGGCTGATCGCCCACAAACCAAGTTTTATCAACAGCCTATAGGGCGCACGGACGTGCGTCCCTACACATGAAACCTGGGCCAGCCGGTGGAGCGCAAGCTAAAGTG
>JADFOI010000149.1 GCA_022562935.1 Acidobacteriota bacterium | reverse complement strand
GGTTTGCCGTTGGCTCGAGGGAAAGAAGCTTTTGAAGATGAGAGCTCGTACACCCCGTCACTCGATCAAACGTCGGAGCAAGACCTACTTTGAACCCTGGGATGGGAAGGAGAGCAGCTTTTCCAAGCATATTGTGAAGGTGTGAAAGAGGGAGACGGAAAAAAGGGACAGTCCCTCTTTTTCCCTTTCTCTGTGCCGCCCTTACCGGGCTTCGGAGGTCGTTAGCTGTTCGAGGATCCGTTCGGACCGGATTCGGCGCCTGAGGTGCCTCTCACATTCCAGAGGTTTCGGAGTGTAACGGATGTCCTGGCACAACTGGTAAACAATGTCCTAGCACTTGCGCCTGAGGTGCCTCTCACATCCTTGAAGAAAGAAGAAAAAGCTTCTGTTTCCTTTTGCTTCGCCTTCAGTTGCCGCTTGTCCCTGCACCCTGTGCGGGAATGTTGATTTTCTTGTCCTTCAGCGTCTGCTGCTCTTGTTCGCTTAAGCCTCCCGTTCCAATTAGGGTATCGACGTGCTGATTGACCGTATTTGCCAGAGGGACAATCAAGTCTCGGGTGTCATCTGTAAACCAGTCGCTCTCTATGAGCTTCTTGAGTGCTGCATTTGCCTTATCCAGGCATGCCGACACATCTGCAAAGGACGGCAAGGTGAGAGGACTCGAAAACAGGTTTGTACATTCGTTGAGCGCACCCTGAGCCGCGTTCACCCCGGCGTTGCACTGGCCCTTTGCGATGGTGGTTATCACTACACTGGCAAGAATTGCAATGACTGCGATCACAACCAGGAGTTCTATTAGAGTGAACCCGGCATTTTCGCGTACTCGAGGGACTGGTTTTTGCATGGTCACCTTCCCGTTCAGAAGAATAGAACTGCTGCTATAACGGACAAAATGGATAGAACGAGCGTTCCCACTACAGCCAGGCGTAAAATGCCTTTCGAAATCGGCAGCTGTGCCGTGTTGGCAGCGATGAGCTCGAGGATTAGGGCGAGGAGAACTACGATCAGAGCTAAGAGCCCTACGGTTAGTATTTCCACGGAACACCTCCTGAATATGCTGCCGGTCTCTGGAGTTTCATGGCCTTCAATATAGGACTAACTTCATTCGAAACTCAAGCATTCTACAATCGACCGTTTACCCTCCCGACCGTCTTTTCTTGGAGGCGGACAACTGGCTCGCGAAGGCGAAACGATATCTGACCAGAGCCATTTGTGTCAAGGGGCCACAGCTCGAGAAGCTGAAGTGTGGGGACAGTCCACATTTTTCACTGGCTCGAAAAAGACCAGCCTCTGCGAAACCAAAAAGGGGGACATTCTACCTAACTCCCATTTCTGGAATCGGGTGTAAGATAGGAATAGATTCTCCCGGTGAGAGGCCATGCCATTTACTGAATTAAACGGAATTCCCATTTGGGGAAAACCCCAGGACAACGCGGTTAAGCAAATTCTCAATTGTCAAAAGACAGCGGACTACTGTGCGCTCATGGCAGACCATCATCTCGGGTATGCCGTTCCCATTGGTGGAGTGGTTGCCTACGAAGATCAGGTGAGTCCGTCCGGGGTTGGGTTTGACATCGGCTGTGGGAACAAAGCGGTTCGTCTGGATGCGGATGCCGGTGAGGTGCGCGCCAACATCGACACCATCATGGATGATATCTGGAGAGAGATATCCTTTGGCGTGGGCATGCAGAACAAAGAAGAAGTCGAGCACGAGCTGTTCGATGATGATCCGGCATGGGATATCCCGGAAGTGGGTCGACTCAAGAGTCTGGCTCGGAGCCAGCTGGGGACTGTGGGAAGCGGCAATCACTATATCGATCTGTTCGTGGATGAATCCAACCGAGTGTGGTGCGGGGTTCATTTCGGATCTCGTGGGGTGGGACATAAGATTGCCACCCACTTTCTTCGCTTGGCAGGAGGCCAGGATGGAATGCTTGTCGATCCGGCGTTGCTATCCGTGGATAGCCAGGAAGGCCAGGAATATGTGGCCGCGATGAAGCTTGCCGGACGCTATGCTTATGCGGGCCGCGATTGGGTCTGCTCCAAGGTGGCCTCCATCCTGGGAGCCCATATCCTGGAAGAAGTTCATAATCATCATAACTTTGCCTGGAGAGAGAATCACAACGGCAAGGATATGTGGGTGGTGCGCAAAGGAGCGACTCCTGCATTTCCCGGTCAGAAGGGGTTTGTCGGTGGAAGTATGGGAGATATATCGGTTATCGTGCAGGGGGTCGAGAGCGAGGAAAGCAAGAAGGCGCTCTATTCGACGGTTCACGGAGCGGGGCGAGTCATGTCGAGACGACAGGCGGCTGGCAAGTTTCGTTGGAGGAAAGGCCGACGCATTAAGATGTCTGAGGGGGCCATCAGCCGAGAGATGATGATGAAGTGGATCTCCAAGGCGGGGGTGGTCCTGCGTGGTGCGGGGACCGATGAATCCCCTCATTGCTACAAGCGGCTGCCCGAGGTTCTGGAGTTCCATGCGCCGACCATTGAAGTGCTGCACACGCTCCACCCCATCGGGGTTGCCATGGCTGGAGCCGATGAGTTTGATCTTTTTAAGGATTGACCGGGACCTCAATGTGGAACCTGATTCGAGACGAAGTGTTCAGACCCAGAGAAGGTGTCCGGCCCCTCGATCTGGAAGTGATCGAGCTGGGGGAGGATCGAATCACCCTGGGCGTGAGCCCCGAGATCAAAACCTATGCCCAGGTACGGGATGAGTGGAAGAGGCCCGGCATCTGGGGATTGTGCTGGAAAGAGGGTTATGCCCAGCTAGGGGAGATTCTCAGAACTAACGAGCAGCAGGTGGTTCGGGAGTTTTCTCCCATCATGGGAAACCTGAAGTCCGGGGACAGGGTTCGAACGGAACTCTGGCCTTTTTCTGATGATCCCTATAGGGCCTTTGGCCTTACCGCTCGTAAAGTCTCCTTTTTCTCTCCTTTAGGTGAGTTTTCCGCTTCTTTGATCGACGGCTCCAGCAAGACTTGGGTGATCTTTGTGCATGGAAAGCTTCCTCCACGGGAGACTCCGATCGCCTATCCCATTCTTCCTATTGTGGCCGAGCTGGGCCTCTCTTCTCTGCTCATCACTTATCGAAACGATGTGGGAGAACTTCCCAGCCCCGATGGTTTCCACTGGTACGGTCTGACCGAATGGGAGGATCTGGAAGGTGCGGTTAGCTACGCCCAGGAGCAGGGAGCTGAAAGTGTGATCCTGGTGGGCTACAGCATGGGTGGAGCGATCGTGACCAACTTTCTCTATCGCGCTCCGCTTGCCGCCAAGGTACTCGGTGCCATTCTGGATGCGCCCATGCTTGACCTGGGCTCCGCCATTGATCACGGGCTTCGCGAGCGGGGCCTGCCCGTTTTCCTGTCAGGGATCGGAAAATTCCTGGCCCGAGTGCGATTTGGCGTCGATTGGAAAGCGCTGAACTACCTGGATCGTGTTCAGGAGTTGGATGTTCCCATTCTCCTGTTCCATGGGGAAGAGGATCAAGTGGTCCCGGTTGAGGTGAGTGATGCACTGGCCCGGGCGCGACCGGATATCGTCACCTATCATCGAGTGCCGGAGGCGACTCATGCTCGTTCCTGGAACATGAATCCGGAAAGATATGAAGCAACGGTCCGGGAGTTTTTGGCAGGTTTGGCTTGACCGTAGACCACAGCCTGCAGACCGCAGACCATTCTGTAGTGGGAAAGAGGGGGACAGTCCCCTTTTTCTTATAGCTGGCGGCCCGAAACGGTCACACCCTATTCGTAGAGTTGCTCCAGAATCATGGGTCAATGACTTACTCTCCGACTCGAAAAACGCACACCCCAGTTCTCCTCTCCATACTGATTGTCTTGATCGCCGTCCTGCTGGGAGGGGGATGGTACTTCTCGAATGTGGTGAGAGATGCAGGCCTGCGACCCAAGCGTGTCGACCTGCGGCCCCAGCTTGAGGTTGTCGCCCTGGGAGAGGATCGGATCACCCTGGGCGTGACCGGTGAGCTCCAGAATGATGATTGGAGAACGAATGGGATCTGGGGATTGCGGTGGGACGAGGGCTATGCTCAGGTTGGAGGGATTATCGACATTAATGATCAAGAAGTTGTGCGTGAGTTTGCTCCGTTGATGGGAAACCTGAGCATCGGTGACCGGGTAGGACTTTATATTTTTGCCTTTCCTGACGATCCGGAGAAGGCCTTTGGTCTGCCCACCCGGAAGCTTTCCTATGTGTCTCCGCTGGGCCAGTTCCCAGCTTGGTTTATAGAGGGATCTCGCAACACCTGGTTGATTGTAGTCCATGGCAAAAAGGATGCGCCTCCCCGTGAGGCTTTGCGTTCCTATCCTGTTCTGCCTACCGTGGCTGAGTTTGGACTTCCCACCTTGATCATCAGCTACCGCAACGATGTGGGCGCTCCAGCCAGCCCGGATGGCTTCCACCGATATGGTCAGACCGAATGGCAGGATCTGGAGGGCGCGGTCCAGTACGCCACCGAGCATGGGGCTGAACAGCTCATTCTCATGGGTTACAGCCTGGGCGGAGCGATGATCCTGAATTTTCTTTATCAGTCGCAACTGGCGGACAAGGTGGTGGGGATCATCCTGGATGCGCCTATGCTGAACTTTGGGGCCACCGTTGAGTCTGGGGCTATGCAGTTGGGAGTCCCTCTAGTTTTCGTCGCTATCGGCAAATTCATCTCGACTCTTCGGTTCGATATCAACTGGGAAGAGCTCAACTACATCAGCCGTGTCGATCAGTTGACTCTTCCACTTCTTTTATTTCATGGCGACGCTGATACCACAGTTCCCATCGAAATCAGTGATTCTCTGGCAACTCGCTGGTTGAGTATGCTGGCTTATGTTCCTATTCGGGGTGCCACTCACATCCGATCGTGGAACATCAATCCCGATCTGTACGAAAAAGAGGTCAGCCGCTTCTTACAAGAGCTGATCGAGTAGGTCCGGGAAAAACTGAAACACATCTCTCAGCTCAGGGTCGGTTCTCTCTGTGCCGCCCTTACAGGGCTCCGGAAGAGACCTCCTGGATTACCAGGGGCTTACGCCCCTTCGGGGCAGGTCAGTGGTCCCAGGTCTAACTTAGAAGGTGGACTCGTTCGTGGGGGCAGGTCAGTGGTGAGCAGCAGTTTGGGCCACTGTACATTCAATAGTAGCGTTTGACACTAATAGCGTAGCATACTATTATTGAGTGTGTGATTAGGAGTTTCAAATCTCGTGAAGCGGAACTGATCTTCAAACGAGATTTTTCAAAGAAACTTCCGAACAGTATTCAGCCCCGAGCTAGGCGTAAACTTGTGATGTTGCACAATGCACGGATCTTGAATGACCTGCGGGTACCACCTGCAAACCGACTCGAGGCACTTTCTGGCACTCGTCGCGGACAGCTTAGTATTCGTATTAACGACAAGTGGAGAATCTGTTTTGTTTGGTCTAAAGGGGATGCCTACGATGTAGAAATTGTAGATTATCACTAGAAAGCGAACCAAAAGAAGGAGAAAAAATAATGGCTCGTAGCAAGAAAAGGCTGCCACCCATCCATCCCGGAGAGATTTTGAATAAGGACTTTCTAGAACCAATGGGTATGTCTCAATATCGACTGGCCAAGGATATCGGCGTAGATGCACGCCGCATTCATGCCATCGTGAATGGAGAACGTTCGATTACAGCTGAGACGGCATTGCTGTTATCCAAGTACTTCGGCACGTCTGCGGAGTTCTGGGCAGGTATACAAAGTCAGTATGACCTGGAGAGGGAACAGGATAGGCTAGAAAAAAGGCTAGATGCTATCCCCAAATGCGTCGCAGTCACTGGGTAGTCAGTGGCTGGGACGCCCGCATATTTTCTCCTTCACATTTCCCTGAAAGGGAGGGTCTGACGAGATGGTCGTCTTTGCTCCCTATAACAAGAAGACTTTGATTGCTCATCGAGGGGCCTCGGGATATGCGCCGGAGCATACGCTTGAGGCCTATCGTTTGGCCATCGAGCAGGGCGCTCACTACGTGGAGCAGGATCTGCAGATGAGCAAAGAGGGTGTTCTGGTTTGCCTGCACGATTTGAGTCTGGAGCGCACCACCGATGTTCAAGATATATTTCCCGATCGATACCGCGACGTTCAGATCGGCGGGGTGACGGAAAGACACTGGTTTGTTGCCGATTTCAGTGTGGAGGAAATGAAACAACTGGATGCCGGCTCCTGGTTTGATGAAAAATTTGCGGGCGCAAAAATTCCGACCTGGCAGGAGGCCATCCAGGAGATCCGCGGCAAGGCGGGTTTGTTTCCCGAAATCAAAACCCCTGAGATCTACCGTCAGCACGGCTTTGATATGGAACAGGCAGTTGTCGATGAACTAAAGAGAAATGGCCTGGAGGAGCCCGGTGCAGATTCAAGCACTCCTGTCGTTCTTCAATCCTTTAGCGCTGAGGGTCTGAGAAGGATGGCGGGTGAATTG
>JADFOI010000037.1 GCA_022562935.1 Acidobacteriota bacterium | reverse complement strand
TGCCATTTCACACACCACATCATGAACCAGATGGGGCACGAAGGACCGAATATGCTCGGCCTCGACCCGCGCGGACTGGACAGCCGAATTCGCTCGCTGCTGCCGGGGTATATGACGATGGGGCAGACCGGTATGGCAGGCATGGGCCACATGGGAATGGCCGTGCCCGACAACAGCATTCCGATGAAGGGAGCACCCGGCAAGCACGACTACCTCGACATGGGAGGGATGTTCACCGTGCTGAAGGTTCGAGACGACATTGCCAGCTACGAAGACCCAGGCTGGTACGAGAACCCGCCAGGAACTCTCGCCAGGCAGGCCTCGCGTGAGGAGTTGGAGGAGGACGGGATCAGTGTATGAAACAGATCGAATCGCACTTTGGGTTGGAAAGATGTGTTGACTTGTCATGAATCGGGGTCGTATATTGGGTGCAAATAATCACCAGGAGGGAACAATGAGATTACGACTTTTCACTTGTCTGTTGGCCGTGGGAGGCTTCTTCGCCGCTCAGGCTTTTGCCCATGTGTCGGTCAATCCAAGACGGGCCATCTCCGGAACCCACCACGTGACTTTTACGGTCAGAGCTCCTGTGGAGAAGGACATCCCCACGGTAGAATTGAAGATCGTCATTCCACCGGAATGGAAGGAAGCCGGAGGTCAGGTGGACCGTGTGGAGCTGGATCCACTCTGGGATGTGAGTGTTGAAAGGGATGAGGATGACTGGATCAAAAGCGTCACCTGGTCCGGAGCTGAGGCTCCCGACTTTACCTTTATCCAGTTCAACGTGATTATCACCCTGCCCAAGCTGACGGGAATGCAGCAGATCAAGGCCTACCAGAAGTATTCCGACGGAAGTGTGGTGGCCTGGGTGGAAGACCGCAGTGGAGAAGGTGTGGAGAAACCTGCTGCCGGGCTTATGCTGACTGAAGGAGAAGAGGGCACGAGCATTCCCTTCTACCTGGGATTGAGCGGGCTCTTCGGAGGTCTGATCGGAGCAGGCTTGGTGTTCGTCATCAATCGGAAGAACGGCCACAACAACAACGCCTAATTGGTTGCAGCTCTCATTGTAGAGGCCGCTCTCAGAGCGGCCGCTACAAGATCGTGTGCGCGCCAAGGCCGTGGGCTGAAGCCCACGGCTCTGTTCGGTCCTCGTTAAAACTACAGTTCTGAGTATCCTCGGTACTCTGTCAGAGCCGCAGGCTTTAGCCTGCGGGCCACTTACCACCCTCTCGGACCGGCACTGGCTCAAGCGCACGCCCAAAACAGATGTCAGACAGCCCTGTCACTTTCCACGACTGCACGACTGCACGACTGCACGACTGCACGACTGCACGACTGCACGACTGCACGACTGCACGATCAGGGCAGGTAGTTGTCAAAAACGGCGGTTTGCTGCTCGGAGGAGCCCTTCTCCATGACGCGAACGTTCACCCTCCAATTGCCCGCCATGCCTAAAACGGCCTCGGTGCGATAGGAACCGTCCTCCTGGAGGGTGGCTTCGAGCCGCTGCCAGGGCATATCCATGTCGGTCATCATCACATCCAGTAGAACGTTTTCCAGATCGACCGAGTTTCCTTCCTGGTCCTTGACCAGCACCTGGACTTGATTGTGTCCAACCTGGTTGGGTTCGATGAGCAGGGTGATGTCAAAGTCGGTCCGGTTGGAGACCAGAGAGGGCCCGCCGGAGGTGGCTGTGGCCGCCGGAGACAGGTTGGTCAAAACCGTCACCACCAACAGGATGACTACCCCCAGGACCACCTCCACCTGAACCAGAGGTCGAAAACGCTTCAGCACTCCAAAAGTGGCTTCCAGCGCTTTCTCGCCCTGCTCGAGGAGACTTTTCCTCAGTTGCGGTTTGATGACCAGGAGGTTCACCGCTCCGATGGCCAGGAGCGGAAGGACCAGGAAGATCTTGGTCAGAAGCGTCCAGCCGTACCCGGTGGTCACAAATGCGGACCATGATGGTATATGAATCCAGGCGGTATAGGCACCCGTGAGCACGATGGTCAAAACACAGAACTGTGCCATCCGAGAGAAGCGGGGAATCACCTCGCCCAGCAATTGAGCCCGCAGGGGCGGCTCGGCTGCTGAGAGCGATCGCATCAACAGCACCAGATAAACCAGTCCGCCCACCCAGATGGCCGTAGCCATGAGATGAAGCACATCGCTGCCCAAAGCCACGGCTTTCCACTCGGTGACCGCCGCGGCGTGTCCGGAATTTGAGACCGTGAAAAGGAGAAGTGCCCCCAGTGCGGTTCCCAGATACAACAAAAGTGCACTTTTTGAGGTATCCTGGGGAGCCGTCCAGATGTTCCGATAGAGCCAAAACAGAATTCCGGAAACCAAGATCAGGACCATTCCAACACCCCACATCCGACCATACTGACTGGAGGAGATCACGGCTGTCAGGATGTCCCTGTTTGCGGCCCCAAGCAGCGTGGAGTCGGCCATGGCCGCAGCCTTGAAAAGTAGATTGAAAATGGCCGTCACCAGCAGCACGACCCAGCTCCAGGAGAAGAAACGGAGAAAAGGACGCCGCATCGCAGTCAAGACTTCGGCTGGGATCTCCAATTCGGGGTGCTTGATCACAGGTACAAGGATGAGGGCTCCAAAGGTGAATCCTCCTACGAATATCATCATTCCCAGAAAATAGAGCCATCGGGTCACCGCCATGGAGAAGCTAGGCCAGTTTTCCCCGGTCTCGGGTTGGCCTGCAACCATCTCCGAGGCCTGAAATTCCTCACCCACCGAAAAACCGAAGTTGCCCCCAATCTGATGGCCGTCCGAGGAAGTGGCTCGCCAGGAGACGGTATAGATCCCGTTGGGAATGTTGTCCTTGAGGGCCACCGAGAGTTCCCGTCGGTTCCGGGACAGCGTCGCCTGGGCGCTGTGGACGGGCAACCCATTGCGGTTGAGTACCTTCACGCCATTAAAAATCTCCTCGATCCCTTCATTAAAGTGCAACTCCACCCTTGGGGGGGCCTGCTCCAGACGTGAGTTGGCCGGAGGCACCGTGCGCAGTAAGGTGGCGTGACCCAATAACCCGGCGGTGATTCCCACCAGAATGACCCCGCCGATGCCCTTCTGAACCCATGGTGTAACCTTCGCGAAGGCCAATCTTTTCATTTCAAGCTCCTTTGACTGAAAAGCACCTAGATGTCACCTGCCTGAACCTAAATCCTAGCCCGGAATATGCATAGTTCGGGCTCACTGCTGTACGTGTAATTTCTGCTGATGATACCCACAGCGGAACCTCAAAGCAATCGAAAGTTGGAGTACTTAGTTTCCAATCGACTCGTTTTGCCTTATTCTTCTTTTCGTGAAACTTACCAAAACTCGTGGAGGACATGATGAGCAAGCAAAGAATTGAGAAGGATTCGATGGGAGAGATGCAGGTTCCCGCCGATAGCTATTATGGTGCCCAAACCCAACGCGCTGTGCTGAACTTTCCCATAAGTGGTTTGCGTTTCCCTCGACCTTTTATTCGTGCCATGGGGTTGATCAAAAAGGCAGCAGCCCAGACCAATCTGGAGTTGGGCTGGTTGGAAAAAGGGCTTGCCGCTGCCATCACCCAGGCAGCCGATGAGGTGATTGAAGGTAAGCTGGATGAGCAGTTTGTGGTGGATATCTTTCAGACCGGTTCGGGCACTTCCACCAACATGAACACCAATGAAGTGATTGCCAACCGGGCCATCGAGATTAGGGGCGGAGAAATTGGTAACCGGGAAGTGCATCCCAACGACCACGTCAACATGGGTCAGTCCAGCAATGACGTGATTCCGACAGCCATTCATGTGGCAGCTTTGGAGGAGATAGATCAGAAATTGATTCCAGCCCTCAAGCAGCTTCATGCCTCACTGGACGCCAAGGCCAAGGAATTTGACCCGATCGTAAAAATTGGCCGCACCCACCTGCAGGACGCCGTTCCCATCCGTCTGGGACAGGAGTTTTCCGCCTACGCAGCCATGATCGAGCACGGCATCAGGAGAATGGAGTCGGTTCGATTTGCCCTCTCGGAACTGGCCATTGGTGGGACCGCTGTGGGAACCGGTCTCAACTGTCCTCCCGAGTTTGCCCCTCGAGTGGTGGAAAAACTTTCCGAGTGGACGGGAATTTCCTTTCGGGAGGCGAAAAACAAGTTTGAGGCACTGGCCAGTAGAGATGCGGCTGTGGAAGCCAGTGGTATGCTCAAAACGGTTGCCGTGAGTTTAATGAAGATCGCCAACGACTTACGTTGGCTGGGCTCCGGACCACGCTGCGGCATCGGAGAGCTTTTTCTTCCTGCCACTCAACCGGGAAGCTCCATCATGCCGGCCAAGGTGAACCCGGTTATTCCTGAGGCCGTGACCATGATTGCCGCTCAGGTGATCGGCAATGATGTGACCATTTCACTGGGTGGTCAGTCCGGCAATTTCGAATTGAACGTCATGAAACCGATTATCGCTCACAATCTCCTCCAGTCGATTCACCTCATGAGCAATGGATGCAACGTTTTGAAAGAAAAGTGTGTCGATGGTCTGAAGGCGAATCGGGAGCGGTGTGAGGAAATGGTGGAACGCTCGCTGGCCATGGTCACCTCCCTGGCTCCTAAGATCGGATATGACACGGCGGCGGGTATTGCCAAGGAGGCCTATGAGACGGGCCGCACTGTCCGTGAAGTGGCAACGGAGCAGAAGGTCCTGCCCGAGAAGGAACTGGAGCAGGTTCTGGACCCCTGGGCCATGACGGAAGGAGGATGAGGACGGGCCGGCGTTTTTCTGACAGGATCGTAGCCAGGCGGTGGAGATGGCTGTGGACACAAGGCGTGTGACCCGCAAGCGGGTGCCCCGAGGCCCCCGCAAACGTACATTAAAGTACGTTGAGGACGGCCGAGCGAGCACAACGCAGTAGACGCGGCCAATATCCGCCGCCTGGGCTAGCTCTTGTCGGTGATTGGCTGGATACTGACCCTAAGTCCCACCTTCAACTTCCCCTCCGGATTGGATATCTCGAAATAGACGGGGAGAGTGCGGGTCTCGGGATCGATCTCGCTGCCCAGGCTTTTAAAGCGGGCACGAAAAGTTTCCCCGGGATAAGCCGTTGTGGCGATCAGAGCTTCTGGAGCATTTTGGAAAAGGGGCAGGTCCCTTTCATAGATCTCAGCCTGAACCCAAACGGTGGTAAGGTCGATGATGGTCAAGAGTTTTCGAAACTCACCTTCGGGGTTGATGTCACCCGGCACGAAATAGATTTCGTCAATGTAACCGGACAAGGGGGATTTGATGATGACAGTCCTGGGGTCGCGCCTTTTAATGACCCCCATTTGCCGGGTGTTCTGCTGATTGACAATCTGAAGCGCCTTGAGAGAGTCCTGGTAGATCTGTTTGCGCCGATCCCTTTCCGCCTCAAACTCCGGATTCTCTTTGCTGATTTCCACAGCCCGCTGGTAGTCATCCATGGCTAGACGAGCTCTTTGTTTGGCAACCTCCAGATATTGCTCGATTTCTAGGGTGCGGTCATCCAGTGGGAGTCGCTCCGCAGCGGGAAGCTCTAAAACGGTGCGGGCCAGGGGTTGATCCTTTTCCACCTTGGCCCCCTCATAGACTCCCTCTTCCAGATAAATTTTCCCCCACATGGTGGCCACCACTTCAACGGTCAGATCAGGCCGGGGAATGATCTTGCCCTGGAATCTCAGAGTCTGCCCGCGAGGGGTGAAGTTGATTTCTGCAGAACCTGTCTCTTGCTCGACCTGAGCCTGCACGGGGCCTGCGTTCGGAGCCAGAATCAGTGCCATGGCCAAGAGCCCTAATTTCCTCATTCAGTTGCCCGTCCCCAGCTTGGTTGGTTGAGACGCCTGTTGAGTGTTTTCATCCTCCGTTGCCGGATAGACATCCAACAGCATTCCCGGCTTCAACCACAAATTGGGATTTTTTACTTCGTAGAGTACCCGAAAGGCCTTGGATTCGTCCTCCACATCGGGCCTGACTTCTAGCAAGTGTCCCCTGAAAGTCTGCTTCAAAACAGTGGCACGCAAGGTGACCTCGGACTCGGCTCCCATATGAGCAATGTCTTGAGGGAGTGCAAAGACCTCCACCCATACCACTGAGGGGTCGACGATTTCAAAGATGGGATCGTCTTCATAGATCACCTGTCCTGCAGAATAAGTGGCGCGGCTGATGTAGCCGTCGATGGGGGAAAGCAGCTGGGTCTCGTGTAGATCGCTCCGTCGGAGCTGGGTATCGTGTAAATTGAGACGTTCCTGTGCCGTCTTGAGCGTCGTGTCGGCTTGGTTGAACTCCACTTCCTTCAGCTCGAATTCGCGTCGCGAAATGACGCCCAGATCCAACAGGCTTGCCGCTCTCTGGTAGGCTGCATTGGCCTGGACCTGTTTCTCGCTGGTTTCCATAACCCTCTTCAGGAGTTCCCAGCGCAGATTCAGAAGATGAGAATAGTCGTGCACGATAAACTGGTTTTGGATGGTCCCCAGGACCTGACCCGATTTTACCCAGTCTCCGATCTGAGGAACAGCGTTCTTGAAAATGACCGTTCCCGGCAAAGGACTGCGGACCTGGGTAATTCGATTGGTGGCGTGCCGAACCGTTCCTACCAACATTCGAGCTTCAGAGACGAACTGGGGCTCCTCAAGAGGCTGCTCGGGTGTCCGGACCCAATTTTCCAGGCCAGGAGATTCCTCGAGAGGAGCCGAAAGCGCTTCGACTGCCAAGGTTCCCAGATCGCTGGAAAGCCAAAAATTGTTTGCCAGAAGCAGGGTGGTCGCCCCGATTGACAGGATGATTACAGCGAAAAGCAGCGAAGATCCCCCCGTAGGGGGAGATCTGAAGCGCTGGACCACCAGGCCCAGGGAGGTCAAAATAATCATCCCCTGGAACAGCAGCAGGGGCCAATTGACCGGTGCCGCCTCCAGCGGAATGATCAACTCCCCACTTCCCTTGATTTTATTGGTATCCTCAAACTCAAAGAAGAGTTTCCATTCTCCCGATCGAGCAAAAACATGATCGAAACGGAAAACACCCGCTTCTCCGTCCTCCTGTTGGACTTCCAGAGGGAGGCTCGATCCCCCCTCGCCTTCGATTCTGACCTGGAAGAATACCGGCGTCAGGGGAGCTTCCCCACCCAGCAGAGGATCAGCTTCAGCCAGGGTTTCTTCCAAACGAACCAGGAACTGCACATTTTGGCCGGTCAGAGGGACATCGGGGAGATGGACCAGGGTCACCCGGAAGCGCTGGTCCGGGCCTACCAGGAGAGTTTCCGATCGGAAATGCAGTTCGACTCCGTCTGCGTGGATCACTCCCTCATGGGCCCAGACTGGAGTCACAGAGACTACAAGACCGAGAAGAGAGAGTGGGATAACGAATCTTTTTCTCAGCATCGTCTTAACATTCCTTCAACGGAAACAGAGCCTCATTCAAGTTAGGCAGACAGGGTGAAGGAGAAGTTCCTCTTATGGAGAGGATGCTTGGGTGACTTCTTCAAGCGATCCGCCCACAGCTTGCTCTAATTTTACCACGGATGCTCTCACTTGAAAATCAGCTTCCAGACCCTGCAAAGCCGCCCCCAGAAAACTCCGCTGAATGTCCAACCACTCTGTGACAGACTCTCCGGTGAGCCGGTAGGCTGTTTCCAGGCGTCGCAAAGTATCCTGGAGCTTGGGAACCAGGGTGTCCCGATACAACTGGACTCCCCGTTGATGGAGCTGGTACTCCTGGTAGGCGGACAGGACTTCGCTGCGGACCAGAGATTCTGCATGGGCCAGTTCTCTCTCTCGGACTTTCTTGGTAGCTAGGGCTGCGGCCAGATTCCCAGAATTGTTATCCCAGAGGGGAAGGGGAATGGTGAGACGCAGCTCCAGGAGATTGGATGCAGAACCTGCCGATTCGATGATGCCCGGAGGAATAAAATCATCTCTTTTCAGACTGTCGCCGATGCGATGGTATCCCACTCCCCACTCCCAATCTCTCTTCGCTACCGCTTTCTCCATACTGAATTGAAGATCCGCTTGCTGAATGGAGCCGCGCATTTTTCTCAGGTCGGGGCGGTTTTTCAGGGCGAAGCTCAGGACCTGCTCCAGGGCAGGCAGTCCCGACTCTTGAGTCGCTTCCTCGACGGCCACGTGTTCTCTCTCAGCCGGTGCCCCCAGCAGAACGTTGAGTCGGTACCGGGACAGCCAAAGCTGGTTCTCGAACCCTATCTTTCGCACCTCCAGCCCAGCCAGCTCAGTGCTCAAATATTCGGGGTTGAGAGAAGGAATTTCGCCTTCTCGTACCCTGACTTGATCAAACTGGAGAACCTTATTGACCCTCTCAGAGTGGATCTCCAACAGAGAAATCTGCCTTTGAAGTTGCAACAGGTCCAGATGGGCAAGATGAATGTCGGAGGTCAGGACGCGCATATAATCTTCCGCATCCAGCGTAGCCTGTTGCACTTCGGCTTGAGCAATCTGCTGGCGCAACCCTCTTGCACCTCCACGCTCCCAGGTGTTTAGAAAGACCAGGGAAATCAGGTGATCCTCTGGCTCTCCCGAAATCACTCCGGTGTCAAACTCGGTCTCCAACCGTGGATTGGGTCGCTTTTCCGCCTGCTGCAGCCCGGCCTTCAGGACTTCTATTTGCTCCAATCGGGCCTGGTAAAGCTGATTGTTCCGGGCTTGAGCCAGAGCTTCCTGAAGGGTCAGATTCTGCTGCCCACTCAACGGAAAGATCGCAGAGATCAGGACCAGCAAAAAGCAGGTGAACTTTCTTTGAAAACCGAAATCTGTCAAATAGTGCATCATTGTTTTAGACCTGTCATTCTTAGAATTGATCTTTATTGATCCGGGGCTATCCGGAGGATTCCCCGAAGAACCAAACTGTTCATTTCCCCATCGCTAAGCCCGATTTCAGTCAATATCTCGCGACCGTGCTCGCCCAGCTGCGGGGGTGGTCCTGCAATACCCTTGGGGCCCAGAGAGAACTCAATGGGCAGGCGGGGCAAAAGCACCGTGGGTTCCTCCGTATTGGGTAGATCAATCTCCTGAAGCTGTTCCATGGCTGCCAGCTGGGCATCGTTGAGTAATTCCCCCACTCCCTGTACCGGACTCACGGGAACGCCATACTCATCGAACCTTTTCACCCACTCCTGTGTAGCCGATTCTTTCAGGACCGATGCCATTTCCTCACCCAGTTGCTCACGATTCTCTAGGCGGTCGCTGTTGGTGGCAAAACGCGAATCCTTGGTCCACTCGATACGCTCGAGGGCCATACACAAACGGGCAAAGAGACGATCCGTGGATACGCCGATCAGGAGTCGACTATCGGCGGTTGGAAAATCACCATAGGGCGCAAATGCGGGATGACAGGTCCCGTGTGGCACCGGATCCTGACCCGTAAACTGGCGACAGAGCAAGGGGTAGGTCATCCAGGTCACGCCGGTTTGGAACAACGAACTCTCGATTCTTTGTCCCTGTCCCGAGCGCTGACGCTCGAATAATCCTGCCATGATACCCAGAGCCGTCCACATCCCACTGCCCATGTCCAGAAGGGGTACTCCAACCTCTAGGGATGGATTATCGGACCCACCCGTCAAACTGAGGATTCCGGTGCGTGCCTGCAGGAGCGCGTCAAAACCGGACTTCTCGTGATCGGGACCTCGTGAACCGTAGGCGGACAGAGACACGTAGAGGATATCGGGCCGCACCGCCCGCACAGCATTCTCATCCAAACCCAATTCAGTCGCCTTCCAGCCCACAAAGTTTTCCACCAGGACATCACACCCTTTGACCAAACGGAGAATAAGGTCTCGCCCCTCAGGCTGGGATACATCCAGGGCCAGGGAACGCTTTCCCCGGTTGACGGCTACAAAGTAGGCTCCCCACTCACCTTTGTGGGGACCCATAGCACGCATCGGATTGCCCTTTTCCGGATGTTCGACTTGAATGACATCCGCACCCATGTCGGCCAGGATCATGGTGGCGGATGGTCCCGCATTATTGGTGCTCAGGTCGAGTACGCGAATCCCAGTTAGAAGGTCCGTCAACTCGTTAGTGCCTCGCGGAAGAAGTGAAAGTCGTGGGTAGTGTCTCGTCCCAGGAATACCGTGACATTTGCTGATGGGTCTGGCGAGGTGAGCTCAAGGAGCGAGTATACACGAGCATAGCCCGACTAGTGAGTATGCTGGTGATCGGTTCTGCTCATATCCTCGAATTCTTCCAGGCGTTGCCGAAGCGGATCAATCACCGCGGGGTCCTCTAGATTCAGTTGCTGATAACTATAAAGCAAGCGTTCGAGCGCATCCTTTTCCACATGATTATAGCCATCGATATCATGAGAGTGGCGAATATCCACTTCCCGAATGAACTTGAGACTCTGTTCCAGATGATCACGAGCCAGCTCCCATCGCTCTTGCTTGGAGTAGACGATCCCCAGGTTGTAGAAGGCGCGACCTTCTCCCAACGGATCTCCCGCCTTTTGGGACAAGGCTAAGGTCTGCTCGAGCGCTGCCTCTGCGGATGGGTAGCGGTTCTGCATGATTCCCACGTATCCTACATTCAGCCAGGCGTTGGCTTCCCAGATCAGGTTTCCGATCTCTGCCGCCGATTGAGCGGCTTCACGCGAATGAGTCAGTGCTTGATCATAGTGGCCCAGATGCAGATGGGCCGTTCCCAAATTGAAAAGGGCAAGAGTGTACTTGACCCTATCCCCAATCTCCCGGGCAAGCTTCAGAGCGATCTCGCAATCGGCTAGCGCGGATTTCGGCATTCCTTGTCCCAGGTGGGCATAAGCACTGGAGAGATAGGTGGAAAACAGAAAGGATCGATCTTCCAGTTGCCGAGCGGTGCTTCGCACCGACTCGATCAAGGACAGGGCTCCTTGGAACTCGCCGTCATTGAGCAGTTCGGTCGCTTGAACTCGATCTCTTCTTGCCTCGAAGCGTCTTTGAAAAGTATCGTCTCCGCTTGCCTCCGCTACCACTCGACTCAGCTGTAACCCCTTCCCGAGAATCGTTTCGGAGTATCGGACTCTACGCTGTTCGGGCTTGTCACGCCAGGAGTGAATGGAGGAATCGAAGTCGGCAAGCAGCGTCTCAAGGGCAGCTTTGGCCTCTGCGGGTTGCTGTTGGATGGCTTCGTGCAACTCTTGAAGACGACCATCATCGAGATAATCCAGCCAGCGCAGGGTATCTTCCGTCTCTGCGGTCTGCAGAGTCAGTACCAAGAAAAGCAGGGACAAGTACATTAGGAGGGCTCAAAGGGACCACAGAAGGTTCAATTGGAGGCTGAAGCTGCAATCTGGAACGGTATCCGGCGTTGCAGACGCTGGTCGGAAATCTGATCCTGAACCTCAAGGAGCAGTTCGTATGCACCCAATTTCAGACCCGACAAGTCGAATTTGTGAACCAAATGAAGCCGCTCTCGGTTTTCAGCATTCATTTCGTCAATCTTCAACTGTTGGCTGAGCACCGTCTGAGAATCTTTGATGATGTCCGCCAGACTTACCAAATAGCCTGATTTGGAGGAAGCATCGATCTGGAAATTCGAGAGTTGAAAGAAGATGAGAAGATCCTGATCTTCCTTAAAGACTCTAGAGACGTTCGGAAACACTTTTGCCGGCCCAAACGGACTGGCCTGCCCCACCGCAGCGTCAAAGTCGATCCGGTCGGCCAGCACCACTGAGCTGATGGTCAGGTTTTCTTTGGACACACTGGGCAGGATGATGCCAATACTCTTGGTTCCCACCTTTTCGCTGTTTGCGTCGTGAATGATGACGTCTAGCTTATAGCGGCCGGGTGCCAGCTGCATGGATCTCTGGTAGATCGATTTCTGGTCGGCATTTTCTGTGGAGCCCAGGGTGTCTTTTGTACTTCCGATGGTTTCCTCAAAAACGTTGAGAATTCTTCCGTTGACAGCGCTGACTTGGCCATAGATGTCAATGACGGAACGATAGACGTCACCCTCCGCCGTGTAATCGAGGTATTTGTCTGGGATCATTATAGTTATCGGAACCAGGTAATTGTTCTCATCTACAGGGAAGTGGTGGACTTCCACTTCAAAGGGGAGCAGCTCATAACGAATGTTGGTCAGAACCTCGGGACGCCGGAAATCTGCAAAATCGATGCTGGGAGGCCGCTGCAGGTTGGTCAGAGTCGTCAGTTTCTCAAAGGGTTGATCCTTGGCTCTGCCATAGCCAATCAGAAGCGGATTGGTCCAGGGCATGGGCGAGGTTTTCTTCACGATTCGATCCACACGGCTGGCCTGTCCCAGCATCTCCGCATCCGTCATTCCGCCACCGGGCATCCGTAGCAACGCATCCTTGTCGTCATAGTTGGTGGTCAGACGGTACTCGCCGGTTAAGGTGTCATCTACAAATTCGATCTCGATATCATCACCGACGCCCTCCAGGTAACGGTACTCCCACCGCTCCCAGGGATAGGTGCTGGTGGATCCACCGCCTTCCCAGGAAGGCCGCTGATAATGGCCTCCGCTGGGATGGGCCTCAATGCGATCGGGTTCACCGTACTTGATATAGATCATTCCCCGATCTGTTTTCCAACCCGGAATACCGGATGCAAAGCGCTCGTTGGCATATTGGAGGCGCCGGTAATGTTCTTCTTTGAATTCGTTGTAACTGGATCTTGGAGAGGGATCACGCCGAGCCCAGAATTGCTCGATGAATCTTTCCTTCTCTTCGGTGGTCTGAAGCTTGTTGAAAACCGTCTTCTCATCGTCGGTGATGGTATAGAGTACATCTTCTTGGAGCCACTTTTTGAAATAATCCACCATCTCCTCATCGTGCGACTGAGCCTTCATGGAGCCAAAAAGCAACAGAGATACCCCGAGAAGATACAGGAAATTCTTTGTCATCTTTACCATTGTTTCTTGCTGCTCCTTATCGTTTGAACGGTTACCTTATTTGTATAGATTATACACCAAACCAGGCAATTTATCATCTGGGAGAGAGGCATTGGATCATTTCCTCTTGGCAGGTTGTTGGACAGCAGACAGGCTGGGCCCGTGTGGGCTTCAGCCCACGGCTCTGTTATTTCTCGTTAACCCGCACGTTTGAGTTATCCTGGTTATTCTGTCAGAGCCGCAGGCTTTAGCCTGCGGGCCACTCACAGCCACCCCCGGCTCTGTCTCTAGCTAATCTCGACGAAATAGGGTATGGCATTGAGGGCTAGGCCCACGAAAAGTAAGGTCAGGGATGAGAAGAGAAACATTTGGTAATAAGGGACGTTGGTCTCCAGAGTCTTCTGTACAAACACCCCCTTTTCAATCTGGTCAATGGTCGTATAAGCGGTTTCCAGCTGGCCCTTGTTGCGAGCGTCGAAGTACTGTCCCCCTGAGTCGGTAATGGCTTGTATCAGCTGCTGGACTCTCTCTTTTCGAGTGATCTCAGCCCCTAACTCCACTCCAATCAGGTAGACACGATAGCCATAGAAGCGTGCTTCGGCCAGAGCATCGACTGGGTCTCTTCCATAGTTGTGCTCCCCGTCGCTGAAGACGACAATCACCTTGTTCTTGGTTTCCGGATCCTCTTCGCGTCGAAATAAGTCGATCGCCGTATCGATTCCTTCCCCAATGGCCGTCATGCCCTCACCGATCAGTATGGAGGGATCGATCATCCGAATATACTTTTCCAGGTAGAAGCGATCCGTGGTCAAAGGACTGACCACATAACTGTTTTCCGAGAAAGTGACCAAAGCCAGTCGATCCTCTTCCCGTTTGGACACGAAATCCAGCAGAGCGTTTTGGACGGCCTGCATACGGGTCTCGGGTATAGGGAATTCTCTTTGAACCCCGCTAGCCCGGGCCTCGTACAATTCCCGATGTTCTTCCCATCCCCCCATCACCTCCTGCATGCTGGAGGAAAGATCCACGACCAGAACGATGTCCAGTCCTTCCAGTTCGGTGACGCCTTCTTTGAAGGTGATGCGGGGTTCCATGAGGGCGATGCCGATGCCCAGCAGCCCAATGACCAGAAAGATTCGGGGAAGGAACCTCAGATAAGAAGGCTTCAGGGACGGCATGAAAGGCAGGCTCACCAGGCTGTGGGCCAGGTAATGCTTTTTTTTCTTCCACTGGATGATGGCCAGCAAAAGAAAGACGCCGATCAGGATGTAAAGGACTTCGAATCGGGCAAAGGTCACGATTGATCACACAATTTCTTGATTTCTTTCAGATCCTGCCGAAAGGTGTCATTCCATCCGCCCCCGTTTTCCGGTGCATAGCGGCAGTTCTGCCCGTGCTCAAAAACTCGAACCAGCGCGTCGTTCTGGCTGGGGAGGAGCTGTTCCTGGCTCAATCGGGCAGCCAACTCCGGGTCGGTCAGACCCTGTGCGGGTATTTCCCAGAAATAGTGGATGTACTTTTGAACCACTTTCTCCAGGTCTTGATACTGATTCTTCATCTCCACATTGTTGCTGGTCATACTCTCTTCTAACTGATCGAGTGAGAGCCAGCATTGGCGCAGAAATTTCTTTCGGCTCAACTGTCGCCTTCTGGCTTGCCAGTCGGGCACTTGTTTCCACACCCAAACTCCCAGTGGCAGGCTGCTCACCAGCAAGCCCGCCAGTCCGGCCAGGAGGGGCACCCAGCTTCGCAGGGGGTTCGCAGGGCTGGGCAGTGATTCCTGAATCCAGGAATCCTCAACCGGCTGATTCAGTGTGCTCCTTACGGACATGGGCCAGGGTGGGATCTGCATTTCTGCAGTGGTGGGTTCATTGGCTCCCGCTGGACCACTCTTTTCGTAACGAAAGATCAAACCAGGAATTTCTACTTGCTGGTCCCCGATTTCGTAGTTTGCCAGCAGATAATCGAAAACATATCGGACGTCTTCTCCCACTTCTTCAGTGAAGTCCTCCCTTTCAATCAAATAGAAAGGTTCGAAGCTGAGATTTAGCCCGTCAAAGTCGTCCATGTTTACTTTCACACCTTGCGCCACGGTCAGGGTAATTCGATAGTGAATGCGATCTCCAGGCCACACCGAAGTCTGGCTGGTGTCGATCTCAAAACTAATGTCCGTTTGGGTGTCCTCGGTCTGGGCGTTCACCACAATGGTTATGCCCACCATCAGTAACACGGCGATCCATCCATTTCTCATCATCTTTTCCTCATTAAGAACAAACTATAAAGTAACTCGTAAAAAGATTCATCGGTCTTAATTTCCTGAAAGTCCAGACCATATTGATAAAATTGCGTAATCAGGGCTCGACGCTGTTGTCTCAGATGTTCACTGTAGATCAACCGGTTCTTTCGAGACAATCGAATACATTGCTGTTGGCCTGTTTCCAGGTCTCGAAGGCGAAGAAAGCCCTGTCCCTCAGGAAGTTCTGTCTCCAAAGGGTCATTAAGTATAATGGGAATCAGGTCGTTTTTGGAAACGATTTGTTTAAAGACGACTTCCTCGAACATATTCTCCTGAAAAAAGAAATCTGAGATCAGGAAAACGATACTCATTCTACTCAGGCGTTGGCGCAGTCGCTCCAGGGCCGGCATGATGCGGGTCGTCGTATGCTTACCGGGTGTGAAATCCCACAATCGGTTGAGCAAGGTCCACAAATGGGCCCTGCCCTTTTTCGGCTCAATTTCTATTTCCACCTGATCGGTAAACCCCAGAAAACCGATGCGCATATGATCGGACAAGGCAGAATAGGCCAGCATGGCCGTGATGTACAGTAGGAGCTCTTTCTTGGAATGGGCTCCCGTCACGAAATTCATGGAGTTGGATAAGTCCGCTGCCACGAAAATGTCAATATCCTTCTCCTCATGGGTATTCTTGATGAGGGTATAGCCCATTCTGGCCGTCGCATTCCAATCAATTTTGCGAGTGTCGTCCCCAAACTCGTACTTCTTGTGGTCCCAGAAATCATAGCCGTGTCCCTTGAGCAAGCTGATATGGTTTCCTATCAAGGGATTGCGAATCTTCTTTTTGGTAAAAAGCTCGATGTAATGGAGATTTTCTTCGATTTGACCTGGGATCATCTGGTTGTAACCATCCTCAGGCCGGGACTATGCATAATCCCGGCTACCCGAAGAAGGGATATTCTACCTCCTGATCGGGATCCTGGTTCGGATTAATATACACGAATTGGCCGCCAATCATGGTCATGAGTACCGGGATGTCCCTAATTTCTTCCTTGGGAACGGTGAGAATGTCTCTACCCAGGACCACCAGGTCAGCCAATTTCCCCACTTCGATGGAGCCTTTGATGTTCTCCTCAAAGGTGGAATAGGCGGGGACGATCGTACAGGCGCGGATGGCCTCTTCCAAAGTCATCCGCTGCTCGGGCTGCAACACTTTTCCCGATTTTCGCAATCGAGTCACTGAGGACCAGATGGTGAGCAGCGGGCCAATGGGCTTTTGATCGGTGCCGGTCATGACCCGTATGCCATTGTCCAGATAGGTTCTGGTGGGGATAGGGCCATATCGGCCTGCAGGTACCCGGTCCTCGGCGTCGTCTGCGGCTCGATAGAGACTACCCGTTTGTGGCTCCACCATCACATCGAATTTCTTGAGGGTTTCAATATTTCGCTGCGAGGGCCAGCGGGCGTGGGTGATCACATGACGAGCATCTTCACGAGGAAATTCACGGTAGGCTTCCTCCAGCGCTTCGGTCACGACGTCGAAGGATTCACCACTTCCAAGATGGATATACATTTGCCAACCTGCCTTTTGGGCAGCTCGAAAAATGGCCTTCACGTTCTTCTCCGGTACCCGCATGCCTGACCCGTCCACACTGATTTTCAGGGTCCCGATGCGCAGCCGGTCATTGCGAAATCCGGGAGCAAAAAGGAGGCTGTCCAGAAAGGCCAGATTTTCCTCCAGCGTCTGGACCCGGATAGGCATTCGAATCATGGCGTTGATTCGAACCGTCAGTTCTCCACGGGCACTGAGGCGTTGATAGGCCTGCAGTCCCGGCTGATTGTCCATCGCCTTACCGATGTTGGTACAGGGGTCAAAGAGACTGGTAATTCCGTAGCGGACGACTTTCTCAGATCCTCTCTTGATGTTCTCTTCCAGCGTCTCTGTGGGATAAAGGTTGAAGGGACCGCGCGCCAGGGTGGTGGCCCCCTTTTCCCTCAGTACGCCGGTGGGTTCCCCCGTTTCAGGGTCCTTGTCGATTTTGCCTGCGAACCCTCTCTCATATGGCTGGGGTGTGTCTTTGGTAATGCCCACCATTTCGATCAGCTTACTGTTCACGATGGTCACATGATCGGCAGCGAAACCCAGAATAACCGGGTGGTTCGGCGACACCGGATCCAGATCATATCGAGTGGGCCACCTGTTCTCCTGCAGTTCGCTGGCGCTTCGCACTCCGCGCGAAAACCAGATGATCTCCCCCGCAGGAGTTTGTGCCACTTTGAGTTGAATCGCCCTTCGCACCTCCTCAATGGAGCCCGCTCGACTGAACATGTCCTCGATGGGATCGTCGATCTTTCCCACCTTGTGAGCAAAGTGGACGTGGGGATCGATGAAGCCGGGTAAAACCGTTCGACCCTGCAGATCCCTCTCCTCGGTCTTTTGTCCCACCAGGGCCCGGATTTCGGCGTTGGTGCCCACGGCGACAAACTTCCCATCCTTGATGGCGACCGCCTCTGCAATGCTGAAGTCCTCATCCACGGTAACGATCTTCCCATTGAACAAGACCAGGTCGGGCCTCAGCTCGTCCAACGTGACGGGGTTGGCGCTGACAGCCGTAGAGGTCAAGACTATCGGGTACAGGGCATAGAGGCCCAGCATCAGCAGGAGGCTGAAAAAAAGTAAAGTCAGATGTTTCTTGTCCGTTTTCATAGTGGCACTCCCTCCTAAGCTAAAAGGACATCCCCCAAAGATAGAGCCTTGACAAGGGGCCTGGAAACTTATAGTTTTGCGGAAATTCGCAATTTACTGAGAATGTATTCTAAACGGCAGAAGGATAATGAGAAAGTTTTTTTCTTATTCTCTGCACAGGTCTCAAAATGTTTCTTGGATTAAAGGAGAAATGACGATGCGAAAGGATACGTACGGTCGAATCATGCTGCTGGTTTTCCTGGCCTGGATGCTTTTACCCCTAACCGGGCTTGCCCAACAGGTTCCCTCGGAGTTGATCGTTTATCCCAACCTCATCGTTCACAACGCCAAGATCGTCACGATGGATGACTACGATATCAACACCAACCTGGGCAGTACCTTTCAGGCGGTGGCGGTGCGCGACAAGAGAATTTTCAAGCTGGGGACAAACCAGGATATCCTGCGCCTGGCAGGACCCGATACCGTTCGCATCGACGCCAAGGGAAGAACCGTCATTCCCGGCGTGATCAATGTTCACACCCATATCCATGACGGCGCCATGAATAAGTGGGTGGATGCCAACCCCAATACCACAGCCGTCAAAGTCTTTCGGGTGCCGGGGAAGGACCGGGTTGAGATTCGTAGAAACCTCGAAGTCCTGATGAAAGAACGGATGGGAAATATCAAGCCAGGCCAGTGGAGCTTCTTTTATCTGCCCAATCCAGCCTTTGGCACCGGAGGGGGAGAGGGTTATGACTTCCTCAGGCAGGCGGATATGACGGCCGAGGAGATTGACGAGATCACCGGTCTGGAGAAGCCGGTTTTGCTGGCGGCTCATCCTGCCTACATCATCAATACTGCGGCCATGAATCAGCTGGAGAACATGTATGGCGGCAAGACGGAGGATTACCCTGAGGGCTGGACCGATGTGGGCTTCGCTGACCTGGGGGTGGAGTACCGCCGGGAAGTGGTGGTGGATGGCTACTTTGGGGACAAGACCGATCAGCTCAAGGAGATTATCCACGGTGGATTACTGGAGAACTCGGCTGCGGGAATTACCACCTTTTCTTCTCATATCATGGGCATCCAGAACCTGGATGCCTACATGCGGCTGTTTCGGGAAAACCGACTCCCCATTCGCTTTGCCTTCACCCACTATACCGGTTTTGTCATGAATCGGGACGCCGAGGGATTCTACCGGCGGATGGGAGATCTCTTTCAACTGGGCAATGAGTATATGTGGTTTCAGGCCATTGGCCTGGGAATGATCGATCATGGTCCTCCCCTATTTTGCAGTACCATGATTGATCTGGAGTCTTTAGCGGAAGAAGGCAAAAAAGAAGATTACTATGAATGGTGCCGGTATTCAAAAGAGACCAAGAATTACAAGACCATCGTCACCGCTCTGTCCAACGGTTCTCGGGTGGTGGCCGGGCACAACTACGGAGACCTATCGGCCGATCACTACATGGACGCCATCGAGGAGGCCATGGAAAAGAGTCCCGAAATCACCCTGGATTACATTCGCTCGCTGCGACTGAGCATGGACCACGGTGGACTCTATCCGCGACCCGATCAGCTCCCTCGCATCAAGAAATTGGGGATGTTCCTGGGCATGGGTTCGGCCGCCCTGAGTCGCAGCTTGCCCTGGATTCAAAAATACGGCTTTGAGAAGTACCAGGGATGGGTCATGCCCACCAAGAGAGCCCTGGAGGCCGGGATTAAGGTGGCCTGGGAAGGTGAGGGTGGAGTAGGTAATGGCCTCTTTTCCCTCATGACGCCCTTTATCACCCGAAAGAACAAGCAGGGTGTGATCATCGCTGCGGACCAGGCGGTCGACCGGAACACTGTCTTAAAGATGGCCACCGTCTGGGGCTCGGAATATCTGTTGAAGGAAGATGAATTGGGATCCCTGGAGCCGGGCAAGTATGCAGACTTACTGGTGCTCAACCAGGATTACTTTACGGTGCCTCTGGAGCAGCTGGATCGAACCTATCCTCTCTTGACCGTCATGGGAGGAGAGATCCGTTACCTGCGCGATGAGTATGCCCAGGAACTGGGAATGGACCCGGTAGGCTATCAGCTCCGCTACAGCTGGGAAAGGTAGGGCGCCATACGCGCAGGCGGCTCATAGTAGTCAGAGCCGCGGGCTTTAGCCCACGGGCCAGGTTCGTTTTGATCTCAGATGCTCGCAGGCTAAAGCCTGCGGCTCTGACTGTCTCCTGTCAGCTGTCTGTGCTCAGCTCCCACTGTCAGCCTGTCAGCGGTAGTACCCTCCCATGATGGCGTCGTACCAAAGCTGAGCCACAGCCGGGGCCAATCCCATGGGCAGGTCGGGCTCAGGGCTGCTGTAGCCGTGAACACCGGCTCCGAAGGGGACCCAGCTGACTTTGGGGGGCGGGTCCATGGCCGCAAACATGGGAAGCACCACCTCCTGGTAGATTTGGGGACTGTGGTCGCGGCTGGTCTGGGCCGTCCCCAGGATGGCCGGTGGGAAGGGCCGGACTCCTTCACCGGATAACTCTCGCGTGTAGTTCTTATAATGCCGAACCAAATCGTCGGTTTCCTGAGGGGTCATCTTCAATCGCCGGGCTGTGGCCTGAGCTGAAGCGGCTAGGGCCTCGACCCCATTGAGGTGGATCGGATACTCCGCTTTGAAGAGCGGGTTAACGGTGTTGCTTTTTCTTGCCCACCGCTCGAAAACCCTTTCCATGATCATGGGCAAGCGCTTCAAAGCCTCCGGTCCCTCGGCGCCCAATACCTCTGGACCTTCGTAGCGGGCGATGTCACGCCAGGTTCGGATCTTTAAACAGTTGAAGGGAAGGTGCCAGCTCTGGTTGATCTGGCGGGCATAGATGTAGCCAAAAGGAGAGCTTTCCATCCCGATGATGCCCGCGATGTTGGCGATCCGCTGGGTGAGCATAAAAGCGAAAGGACCCCCTGTGGAGTGGCCGTGCATATAGATGGAATACTCGCCTTGCGGGAAGTGCCGGCCCATCAGGTCGCGTCCGGCCTCCTCAAAAGCCATGGGCCAGCCGGCCATTCGATGATAGAACTCGGTTCCCTCCTTGGCGCAGGCCAGGATGGTGGTCCCGTAGCGGTCCATCATCGATTTGTCTTCCACCACCTCATACTGATCGTGGGTAATCAACTTGTCCTTGTTCCAGATGGGCGTTCGTACCGTGCCGTCCGGGTTGATGGTGTCCCCCGGCCAGTCCCGACTGGGATCCAGTAGATAGAGTCGCCCGGGATAGGTCATGCTGACCACCTTGAAGCCGAATTTGCCGGCAAGCAGACGGGCCACATCGTCTTTGGAGCGGTGATCGCCCGATCCCCCATGGAGCAGGAAGGCTCCAATTTTGTTCCCATCCGGTCCGATGGGGATTTGGGCAGGGTCTTCCGGCTCATACACCATGGCTCCCATATCCCAGTCCATTTCCACAACGCGGATCCGGAAAATCTCCTCCCGGACCTTGAAGGGAATGTCGGGTCGCGCCAGGATGGTCTTGGAGGATTCCAGGATGCTCTCCCGGGAAACCTCAGAGGGTGGATTCCACTGTGCCAGGAGGTCGTGAACAGTAAAGACCCCCAAAGCCAACCCGAAAACCATAGGTCCAATGTGTCTTGACATGAGTGAACCTCCTTCAGTGCATATAAAAAAAACAGGAGAACAGGGGGATGGAAATCGTGACTTTTCCGTCCACGAGAGTCAATCCCTTGACCTGCTTTCCACTGGCTGTCCTCAGGGCAGCTTCAACAATTTTAATGACCAGCTCCTCATTCTCATAGATCTCATCGGTTGCTTCAAAAATCAACTGCAACAGTTCCCCTTCAGGTAGGGGCTCGACGGAATCCACTTCCAGCAAAAGGGTCGCCATCTTTTTCTCATTTCGACTTTCAAAATCTTGAATTTCAGCCAGGAGTTGAGAATCAAAATCTTGAGTTTCTGTCTCCAGGTCAGTGTGGACGGAAAAGCTGTTTCTGGATTTGTCTCTCTCCACTCGGACAAAGCGCAGGGGAACAGCGGAGAACTGAATTTTTAGCCTGAGGTAAACAATGGCTTCTCCCTCCAATCCCGACAGCTGGAGGGGAAGGCTGGTTTCCTCCAGGGGATGAACCAAGGCATCGCCCAGGGAAATCGTTGGCTTCTCGAGGCTCTGTCCGGTGAGAAAAGTCGAAAGGAGAAGAAAGCTTGCTGCTAACCGTAGGAGTCGCATGCATAGATCCCTGTCAGTGATTAGTTCATCGAAACGGGAAGTGCAGCCCCGCTCTTCCTATTCTCCTCACATCTTATAACTCAGGTAACGGTCTGGCAACGGTCTGGAAACAGCAAGAGGAAAGTGCACACGGTGTTCAGTACTCCCTTGACTTGAGGCTGTTGGTCCTGTAGAGGGTTATCTCAAATTTGGCGTTCTTTTAATACATACCTTTTAAGACAGGGGTAGGCCGTGCCCCTGGAACACGGCCCAAGGAGGGAGCTATGCAGGGAACTCGCTGGAAGGTATTGATTGCTTTTCTGGGTACGGTCTTCACTCTGGTGGTCGCAGACGAGGGTCATGCTCAGGAACCCCAGGGCGTAAAAGTGGATGTCAGTGAGGAGCTGCAGACGGCTCAACAGGTGCTCGCCACTGACCAGCTGAAGAAGGCTTTGCAGTACACGGACCGATCCCGTGATGAGACCATCCAGGAGTTTCTGCGTGTGTGCAACGCCAACGGTCCGGCGGGCGACGAAATTTATCGTGCGCGCCATATTCACAGGTTGTTCCGAATCTATGGCCTGGAGAATGTGCATATCGATGATCAGAGGAATGTGATTGGAATCCGTCGGGGAACAGGCGAGGGCCCGACGGTGGTACTGAATGCCCACATGGATGTAGTGGCCCAGTGGCCGAAAGAACAACCCATCCAAGCCTTTGTTGCCGATGGCCGGATCTGGTGTCCGGGGGCTTCGGATGATCTCATCGGGGTGGTCCAGGTGCTCACCATCCTGCGCGCCTTGAATGCCGCCGACATCCGGACGAAGGGGGACATTTGGTTTGTGATGTTCTCGTACGAGGAACAGAATAATGACATGGCGAGTCCGGGTGCCGAACTCTTCGTGCGTTCCAACTACCCCCACAACATTGACTGGCGCAAGGGGGACATCCTGGTGCAGCTTCATGGCGATGGTGGTGAGGGGGCCAGCACGGGCAGTATCGATATGGAACACACCAGCCAGCTTCGGGTTTTTGTCCCGGTCGATAGAAATGCCTGGGCGGGTCATGCCGTGGATGTGCTGGGGCACATCATGGTCCGCCTGAGCAACGAAGTGCGGGATCCTCGCGCGGGTCCGATTAGTAATTATCCCCGTGGCTATGAGCCGGATTTCTCCCGGCCGGCCGATTTACTCTACATGAATATGGCTGTGGTGGAGGGCGGACAGTTTCTCAACCAGCCGGTCTCCGAAGCCTCGGTCCGTTTAGACCTCATTGCTGCTACCGAGGCGCGCCTCTGGCAAGCTCACAATGACATACAGCGCATTGCCCAGGAAGTGTGCCAGGAGATGGGAGAGGGCTGTACCTATCACTACTCGATCAATAGCAAGAGGGGCATTGAAGAGGGAATCGAAGGCTGGGATATGTTGAACAACGCGCCGGCTCGAATGGCCGCGGCGGCCGCTCAAGCGCTGTACGGGATCACCCCTTACATTATTCCGGTGAGGGGATGTGGTGATTGTGCACGCGCCTACATGGATGGAATGCCGGCTATGTCCCTGCGCGGCTACGTTTGGGACTATGGGAATGGTCGTTTTGAAGTGGGTGGAAGCCACCCGCTTGTATCAGAGGTCAGGAGAAAGACCGCCAACCACGATGTCACCGGCAGTGTCGATATCGATAAGATCTGGGCTGGTGTCAAGCAGGGACTGCTGTTTACCGTCTCCTACGCCGGGATGGCTCAAGAATAGATCCTTTGAGCATATTCAGGTCGGCGCTTTCGTCGCTTCGTGACAAGAACCTATGCATCATCCGGGCTAGCGCCCCCCATTTCATCTTTCCACCAGAAACAGCAAGAGGGAAGCGCAGGCGCTTCCCTCTTGCTCAACGGATCGGCCCCTGGGGGGGGCTTCACACTTTGCGTCTAGAACGTGATCTTCAGTGCAACCTGGATCTGACGCGAGGTGGTATTGGTTGCTGAGATTCTTCCCGCTCCCGCGTTGGGCCGTCCTGCACCAAAAAACAGTCTCGTAGCTGGAGAGGCAAAATTGGCCCGGTTGAAGATGTTGAAAAATTCGGCCCGAAACTGCACATTCACATATTCCCCGATCCCGGTGTTCTTGGTAAAAGCCAAGTCCACATTGGCCACACCAGGTCCGATCAAGGTGCTCCGTCCCACGTTGCCTATGGTCTTACCGCTAGGGACTACAAAAGCCGAAAGATCGAAGTACTGATCGGGGCCTCCCAGGACGGGATTGTGGTCGGCACCCGAAACCAGATCGGGTTTCTGGGCGCGGCCGTTGAGGGCATTGGTCAGGCCCCTGGGTCTCCCCACTTCCAGACTTGTGGGAGGGCCATCAGCCAGACTCATAATGCCGCTGATCTGCCAGCCGTCCAGAATCTTCCCGGCAGCGCCATCCAGGTTGTTGGCAAAGGGAAGCTGCCAGACGCCGCTGGTGCTAAAGACATTAGCCACGTGATAGGCGGCCAGGCCCCGGTACAGGGTCGGCTGCGGGTAGTAGCTGACGCCATTCCCGTCATTCCCATAGAGGCCATTGACCTGGGAGGCCTCATTGACGGTCCTGGAGAAGGTGTAGGAGATCTGCAGCTGGAAGCCATCTTGAAAGCGACGCTCCAGACCCATCTGCAGGCCATGGTGCGAGGCATAGGAAGAGGCCTGCTGCTGAAGCAGGCACAAACCGCCAAAGAGGGCGGAGCTGTTGGGTCTCGGGGCACCCCCTGCCAACACCAGGCGGCCGTTGACGTTGTCGGCGGTAGCGCTATTGACACAGACCTGGATCATCTGGTTGACGCCTCGATTGCCGACATAGCCGATTGAGAGTGCCGTTCCGGGAAGGATCTCCTGCTGGACACTCAGATTCCACTGGTACATATGAGGATTTTGCATATTGTAATCAAAGGGCTGCATGTCCTCATTGGCAAGTCCTCCGTTGACCACGGCGTCGAAGATTCCTATGAAAGGAAAACCACCTCCTCGCAGGTTGGTCTCCTTCATAAAGGGAGTGCTGCGAAAGAGGGCCCGCCGGAAGACGTCCGGTTGGATGTGATTGTAAAAGAGTCCGGCGCCCGCTCGGATGGCGGTCTTTCCCGATCCGGTGGGATCCCAGGCCAGGCCGAGTCGAGGCATGAAACTCGCCAGGGAGGGATTCTTAAACCATTTGTCTCCCCGGGTGCCCAGGACGGTGACTTCGGTGTCGGTCAGTGGAGAAATCAAATTGGAAATTTTACCGTCCACTTCAGTGGGCACGGTGTAAAACTCGTGGCGGAGGCCCAGGTTGAGGGTGAGATTGGGTGTGACTTGCCAGTCATCCTGAATATACCACCCGATGATGTTCATCTGGAGCTTCCGTTTGGCGTCGATACCGGGCAGGATCCCCCCACGAAAAACATCTGGGCTATCCTGCATAAAGTTCGTAAGGGCCTCAACCATGGTTGCGCCTTCGAACTCAAAAATCCCCCCTGGACGGGACGGGTTTTCGCCGCCTGTGTTAATGCGCCACCAGCTGAACCCGAATTTCAGGGAGTGAGCACCCCGATTGTAAATGATATCGTTCATGTAATTATAGTTGTCGGTCAGGGAATCGAGCCAGCCCGCTCCGTTGTTTTGCGCCGCAATACCTACACCTGCAAGGTCCTCGTCATTAATCTGAATCCGACCCTGAACCGGGTCGGCACCCAAGGGGGCTTGCCAGAACTGGTCGGGAACAAAGCGAAGAGTGGGGTCACAGGCAGAACAGTCTTCAAAGGCATTCTCACCCGTACGGCGCCGACCGTACCCAAAGCGAAAGGTGTTTAAGAGCGTGGGTGAAAAAATATGTTTGTGCTCAATGGTCAGAAATCTATTTTCGGCAAGGTCGCGAGTCTTCCACCGGTCAATCTGTTCGGCGATACGATTCTGTTCGGAGTCCTGGTAGGTGAAGCGCCCATAAAGGGAGTCGGAATCGGAGAAGTTGTGGTCGACTCGGAACTGATAATAGTCTTCGTTAATGGGGCTGGACGTGGTGACCCCCTCTCGCGTGGTTCCATCCCCCTGATCCACTGCCGAGGGGCCGGGTTCCGGCCACAGATCAAAATAGGGAAGAATTGCCGAGACCGGAGCGCCCGAGCCGTCGGCTACCATCTCCAGGGCTCCGCCTGGGCCAGTGGGCAGCAGACCCTGCCGCGTGTTCAGGTTGGGAAGCTCGAGAGTCTCGGGGACGCTTTTCCGTTCTCGAAAGCCTTCGTAATTGAAGAAAAAGAAGGTTTGATTTTTGACGATGGGGCCTCCCACACTGAAGCCAAACTGGTTGCGAATCAAAGGGGCTTTCTCCAGACCGTCTCTGTTGCTAAAGAAATTGGTGGCATCCAGATTGTCGTTGCGATGATATTCATAGACGGAGCCATGAAAGTGGTTGCTGCCGGCCTTGCTCACCACGTTGATGATGCCTCCGGAAGCGCCTCCATACTCGGCACTGTAGGAATTCTTTTCGATCTTGAACTCCTGGATCCCTTCCGCACCCAGAAAATTCCCTGAGACACCGGCCGGAACACCCTGGTCGGTGCTCTTGGTGGCCGTCCCGTCCAGCAGTACGGCGGTGTCCTGGGGACGAGCGCCGGAAATACTCACTCTGCGGCTGAAGCCGGCGTTGCCTCCTGAACTGGCTGAGGTGACATTGACGGCTCCGGTTCCCAGGGTGAGCAGAACAGTCAGATCCCGTCCATTGATCGGAAGCTCCTGAACCGTGGTGCGGTTCACGATAGTGCCCAGGGAGCCTGAGGTGGTCTCCACCAGCGCGGCTTCTCCGGTCACGGTGACCCTCTGGCTGATCTCTCCCACGCTCAGGGTGAAATCCACTACAGCGCGCTGGTCAATGCCGATCTCGATACCGGTTCGGACCGAGGTCTGAAAGCCGGGCAGGCTGGCCTCGATTTCATAGTTGCCCAAATTCAAATTGGAGACCCGGTATCGGCCCTCATCATCGCTGATGACGGTCCTGGATCTTCCCATGTCGACGTGGGTGACCACCACTTCGGCTCCCGGCAGCACGGCGCCGGTCTCATCCTGGACGGTTCCCAGGATGGTTCCTGTGTTGGTCTGGGCCCAGGCCAGAGAAAAGTGAAGACTGATGACTAAAAGGATTGATAAAAGCTTGGACATGGTTTGTACACCTCTTCGTTAAAAGTTATGGCTAAACAAGATCATTGAAAATTGAGAGAAGAAATATGACTTTTTTCCATTTCCGCCAGTTAATCTATCAAAAACCCTCCGACACTTCAATGGATTAAAAGCAATAATTGTGCCAACTCGATAAGTCCTTTGTTTGCAACAGCCGTCCTTCGAATGCGGTTCAATTTTTTGAATTATCCAACAATTTTTTGAATCGCGGAATCGCGGGCCGGTTCCAGCTCAATCGTTGCCTTTGAATTTAACTCCCATCGATGCTGAAGGCATAGAGGGTATAGGGAGGGGAATTTTGTCCCCCGCAGCTGGTGTAGAGGGTTCCATTGGAAATAGCGATTCCCCCTCGTCGACTGGCCGGCAGCTGATAACTCCACAGGGGCGCTCCCGTTTCCACATCCAGGGCCTGCAGGGTGCCGTTCCTGAAGCCCTGGAAAAACAGGCCATTGGCCACCGCCACCGCTCCCTGAATGCTGGACTCATTGGGGGTCCACCAAAGCACTTCACCGCTATAGGCATGCAGCGCCACGGTGGCGGATTGGGCGATGCGAGGGTGATTGGCAGCGGAATTGGAGACCATATAGATTTTGTCATGGCCGTAGGCGGCACTGTTGAGCGTGGGTCCCCCATTG
>JADFOI010000148.1 GCA_022562935.1 Acidobacteriota bacterium | reverse complement strand
AAAAATTCCCTTGTTTCCAGGACAGTCTTTTCGCTCCAGCCTTGAAATTTTTCGCCATTTCCAACCTCTTGTCCATGGCCTGAAAAAGGAATGCTTCTGGAGTGTGCTTCTGGATAGCAAAAACCGTATCTTGAGAGTGATACGGATATCGGAGGGATCCCTCACGGCCTCCTTGGTGCATCCCCGAGAGGTCTTTCGGCCCGCCATTCAGGAAGCGGCAGCCAGGATTCTCTTCGTTCACAACCATCCCAGTGGTGATCCGGCACCCAGTCAGGAAGACGTGGAGATCACCCGCCGATTGGTACAAACGGGAAAAATCGTGGGAATCCAAGCCTTAGACCATGTTATCATTGGCGCCCACACATACTTTAGCTTTGCCGATCAGGGCTTACTTGAAGGTGCGGATGCGGCTTTGGAAAGAGGCAGGTAGAATCTCTCTGAATTCCGGATGAGTAAGCTGGAAGATGTTTCCTTGGGTGTCCACTGGCCAGACGATCGCCCGTTTCAGTTGGTTGGACTCGGTCTCAACGCGGTGGATTGGATCTGCATCCTCCCTCATTATCCTGAGCACAACAGTAAGGTGCAGATCGATGAAATGTATAAGCGGGGTGGAGGACAAGTCGCCACGGCTTCCTCCCTGGGTGCCCGCTATGGTTTGAAGGTTCGTTACGTGGGTCGTGTGGGAGATGACGAGATTGGCAGGTTCTCACTTCAGGATCTCCAAAAGGAGTCCATGGACCTCTCGTGTGTGCAAACCGTTCCCGGTGCGGTGAGCCAGTTTGCCGTTATCCTGGTCGATCGGCCAACCGGGGAGAGAACCATTCTTTGGGATAGGGACCCGGCGCTGCATTATAAAAAGGGCGAACTCAAGCGCGAATGGATTGTGCAGGGCCAACTTTTGCATCTTGATGGCCACGACCAGCCGGCTTCCATACAGGCCGCGCGCTGGGCCAAAGAGGTTGGCATGAAAGTGTCACTGGATATTGACAAAGTGCAGCCGGGTGTTGAGGAGCTTCTGGCCTTAACCGATTTTTTAATTCCGGGTACCCGATTTGTCCGTGAATTTTCAGCCCAGGAAGACTGGAGGAGGGGTTTGCGAGCGCTTTCCGAAGCCACTTCAGGATTTGTCGCAGTAACTCGTGGGAAAGAGGGAGTCGGGGTGCTCTGGGAGGAAGAGATTTTTGAAATTTCCGGAACGGCCGTAGACAGCGTGGATACCACTGGGGCCGGAGATGTTTTTCATGGAGCTTTTCTCTACGGATTGTTTCAGGAGTGGAGCGTCGGACATTGTCTGCGCTTTGCCAATGCTGCCGGGGCCCTTTCCTGTACACAATATGGTGCCCGGGGAGGAATTCCTCCTTTGGCAAAGGTCACTTCCATGGTGGAAAATTAAGAAGAACCTTTTTGAAACCATTTGCATCAGAGGAAGTATGATAAGAACTTTATGCATTTTGCTGCTGGCTATTCCCGGATTCAACCTGAGGGCTGCCACTGACCCGGATCCGGAGGAAATCATCAAGCGCTTTGCTGCCAAAGAGGCGGAATTCAAGAAAGTGTGGGAGAAATACACCTATACTCAGCACATCTTGTTTCAGGTCCTCAGCTTCGATGGAGAGGTCAGAGAAGAACAGGAAATGCTGGTGGAGGTCTATTTCACCAGTGATGGCAAGAGAAAGACGCGGACCCTCGAGGAACGGGGCAAACTCAGATCGCTTAGGGTGAGCAAAGAAGACCTGGAGGATGCCATTTCTCGGCAGCCCTTTGTTCTCACCACCGAGGAGCTTCCCCAGTACAAGATTGAGTATCGTGGCGAGGAACTGGTGGATGAACTGTATACCTATGTTTTCGATGTGGAACCCCGCAAAATCAAGAAGGGCCAGCGTTATTTTAAGGGGCGCATCTGGGTGGATGACATCGACTTCCAGATAGTGATGACCCGAGGGAAGGTAGTTCCCGATTACTCAGACAACAAGTTTCCCCGGTTCGAGACGATTCGCGAGCAGATTGACGGCGATTACTGGTTTCCAACCTGGACTGAAGCAGACGATATTCTGCGATTCGGAAACCGGCAAGTCCGAATCCGAGAACTCATTACTTATGAAAACTTCAAGAAGTTTGAGGTGAATACCTCAATCAAGTACGGACCGATCGGGGGAGAGGAGAAGGAGTAGGGGCGAGCCGGCCGGAGGCCGGGCTGACCCCATGACCGCAGACCACAGCCGGGGGACCGGCTGAAATTCAAAATTCAAAATCTCAAATCCCAAACAAATTCAAAATTCCAAATTCAAAACGAATTCTTTTTTCTAGGCGCGGAACGCGCACGACTAGCACGAAGGCACCACAGCACGAACGCGCACTAGCGCGCTTAGAGCGCTAGTGCGTCAAAGCGTAGATGATGTAATTGATCCCGAACTTGTAGGCCTCGTTGGAGAGCTGAACAGGAAACCAAGCCTGGTCCGACCACTCCCAAAAGTCACCGATGTCGTTGTTGAAATTGGCGATGACTTGAAGACGGCCGTTTTCATCATCCAGGCCAAAAAAGGTAGGTTTTCCTCGGACTCTGTAGGGTGGCGTCATATCCAGGGTTTCGATGGCGTAAAAGCACTGAAATATGGGGTGCTCTACCGTGAGTTGGAACATATTGCGCTCTGGAAACACCATCTTCATGCAGCGTTGGAAGTTGGCCCAGTCTCGCGGACCGTCGAAGTCGTCGAATATGGCAAAACCCCCTCTCTTCAGGTATTCACGGAAGTTTTCAGCCTCTTCGGGGGTGATGTTCCAGGTTCCCGGCTCGCTGAAGTAAAGGAGCGGGTAATCCATGATGGCGGGATCATCGAGCTGAACAATGACATAGGAATCTGAAGTTGTTTCGATACCCGTCACTTCGGACAGGATCTTCAACAAATTTCGCTCGGCTCGTGGATAGTCATGAGCCCAACCCGGAATCCGGCCTCCATAATAGTATGAGTATGAGCTAAACTGAACGCGAGCAAACCGGAAGTAGCTGGGATCCAGGGGATCGTAGGAGCGATCGTTGTCCAGGAGGGGAGCCCTCAAAGTGGCGAAGGAAGCTGCAAGAGTGATTAAGCCGACGATGACGAAGTATGCTGCTTTTTGGGGCATGCCTGAACTGAGAAAGTCTTTCACCTTCCTCTCCTTCTCCCTCTTTGTTGTTATTGTACAGCACCGGACCTGACAACTCTATAGGGTTTCAAGGTGGTACCGGGCAAGAATGAAATTCAATATCCGGGGACGGCGTATGGTACCCTACTGGCCATGACAACAGGAGCTGATCGGACACTGGCTGTTTTCCTCGACTTTGAAAATCTTGCTCTGGGATTTGAAAGATCAACTGTCAAGCAGCAGTTCCAAATTCAAAAGATATTGGAGCGACTGGTGGAGAAGGGAAGAGTGATGGTGAAGAAAGCCTACGCCGACTGGGGCCGCTTCGCGGCCTATAAGCAGCAGCTACACGATGCGGCGTTTGAAATGGTGGATATACCGAAGCGAAGTCAAACCGGGAAGAACTCGGCCGACATTCGTCTCTGCGTTGATGCCATGGATCTGTGCTACAGCAAGGATCATATCAATACCTTTGTCATCGTTTCCGGTGACAGTGATTTTTCTCCTCTGGTTTCCAAATTGAAGGAAAACGGCAAATCGGTCATAGGCTTGGCCACCCAGGGCTCCGCCTCAGCCTTACTGATTGAGAATTGCGATGAGTTCATTTTTTACGAAGAACTCGATCAGGTTGCAACGACGCCTCCCCGACTCACCCAAAAAATTCCCAAGGAGAAGCGTCCTGCTTTTCAGTTGTTGATCGAGTCCGTCAGTGCGCTGATGCGAGAAAATAAAGACATTCTCTACTCCTCGATGGTGAAGGAGACGATGAAGCGCAAGCGGCCGGATTTCAATGAAGGCCGCTATGGCTATCGGGCCTTCGGCGAACTGCTGCAGGATGCTGAGAAGCACGGTCTGGTTGTCCTTCGTGAGGATTCCCGCAGCGGCACCTATGTGGTCAGTGGATTTGGGAAGAGTTCGGAAAGAGGAAAGTGACAGCCGGTGGACCGGCTGAAATTCCAAATTCTAAATTCCAAATTTCAAACGAATTCTTTTTTCTGGGCGCGGAACGCGCACGACAGCACGACGTCACGAAGTGACGAACGCACGAAGGCACGAGCAGGCGAAGCCTGCCTTAATGGACTCGCTTCGGTTGCCCCTTCCAGTAGGGCTCGCGGAGCTCTCGTTTAAGAATCTTCCCGGTTCCTCCCTTGGGCAGGGAGTCGAAGAAATCGACGCCTTGAGGAACCTTAAACCCGGCCAGATGCTCTTTGCAGTGTTCCAGGAGCTCCTCCTCTGTAATCTGCTGATCCGGCTTCACCACAACCAGGCCTCTAGGTGCTTCGCCCCAGGTGGGATGGGGTACGGGAATCACCGCACATTCCAAGACAGCCGGATGGGCCAATAAAGCCTTTTCTACCTCCAGACTGGAGATGTTTTCTCCGCCGCTGATAATGATATCCTTCTTGCGATCCTGGATGAGTACATAGCCTTCCGGGGAGACCGTTGCCATATCCCCGGTGTGGAACCATTCACCCCGAAAGGCCTCCTCGGTTTCCTGGGGTCTCTTCCAGTATCCTTTCATGACCATGTCCCCGCGTACCACGATCTCACCCATCGATGCGCCATCCCAGGGGAGGTCTCGGTCCTTTTCGTCCCATATTCTCAGCTCCACGCCGGGGATGGGGTAACCGGTCATGGCTTGAATTTCACAACGCCTGTCTTGATCCGCTTTGAGGTAGGTTTTGGGTGAAGCGAGTGTCAGGATGGGCGAGGTTTCGGTTAAACCGTAGCCGGCCAGACATTCGCATTGAAAGGCCTGCTCTACCTGGCGGACCAAATCTGGATGGGCCGCGGCTCCGCCCACCATGATCTTGCCTATTGAAGACACATCATATTTCTGGCGGTCCGGATAGTTCATGAGTGCGATGGCCATGGTGGGCACGAGCGAAAAGCGTGTGACTTTGTGGCGCTGGATCTGTTCGAAAACCTGTTGGGGTTCGAACTGCTTGAGCATGATGTGCTGTCCCCCCACACAGGTCACATACTGAGGTGTGCCCCAACCATTGACGTGAAACAGGGGGATGGTATGGAGCTGGACATCGCTTTCTTTGATGCCTACAGCGATTGCTGCTTCAAGGGCATGCAAGTAAAGATTGCGATGGGTGAGCATCACACCCTTGGTTTGAGCGGTGGTGCCTGAGGTATAGAAGAGCTCAGCCACCGTATCTTCGTTAACCTGGGAGAAGTCAAAATCCACTTCATCCGGCTGTTGATCCAGCAGTTGATCATAGACCTCGGCTTCACTCCAATGAGGGTGAGTCCCTGGTTCCAGCAAGACAAACTGCTTCACCGCCTTCAAATGAGGTCTGATCTCTTCCACGATGGGTGCAAAGTCGGGATGGAAAAAGAGGCACTGAGCCTCACAATCATTGAGGATAAAGCGAAAGTCCTGGGCAGACAGACGGATATTCAAGGGTAGGAAGATACAGTTGGCCAGGACAACACCGTAATAAGCCTCGAGAAGATGATGGGTGTTGTAAGACAGGAAAGCGACTCGGGAAAAAGGATCGAGCTTCCAGGAAAGAAGGAGATTGGCCAAGCTGTGACAACGCTGGAAGTACTGTTCATAAGTCCAGGATTGCTCGCCATCCACCACACCCACTTTTTTGCCAAACTGGTCCCGTGCTCGGTAAAGAAACCGAATCTGGGTCAAGGGAACCTTCATTTTGAAACGACGAAAATTTGGTTGGCGAGTTCTTCACTGAGGCTGTGTTCACTGTCATCGATCTGGACGTGGATAGGGCCATTGAAGGGATCTTTCTTGAGCACGTTGACTTCCACATCAGGCAAGATTCCTATGGTAGCTAAGTAGCGCAAAACTTCTGGGTCCCGATCGCTGACGCGGTATACCTGTACCTTCTCACCGCCAGGGGTTTCCCACAGGGATCGAACCAGGGGCACTGCAATCTGTCCTTCTTTGGTGGGAATGGGATCTCCGTGTGGATCGATGGTTGGATGGCCCAGAGCCCGATCAATCTTTTCTTCGAACTCTTCGGAAATAACATGCTCCAGTTGCTCAGCTTCTGCATGCACCTTATCCCAGCTGTAGCCCAGGACGTCAGCAAGATAGAGTTCGATTAACCGGTGATGGCGAAGGATTTCCAAAGCGATCTTTCTGCCTGCTGAAGTCAGAGTCACACCCTGATAAGGTTCATACTTGACCAGCTTCAGTTCGGAAAGTTTTTGCAACATGTTCGTTACACTGGCGGGCGAACAGTGCATCTGCTGAGCCAAATTCGAGGTCGAAACCTTGTTCTCGTTGCTGGTGGACTGGTAGATCGCCTTGAGGTAATCTTCCATTGCCCGACTAATCATTTCACCGGGATCCTTAGTACTCCCTTTGATAAATACGGTAACGTTTGCGGATGGGGCTTGCGAGGCGAGGTCGCGACGAGAGACAAAGAGATCGCCCGCAACCCCCATCCGCCCGAAGGGTTGGGACG
>JADFOI010000147.1 GCA_022562935.1 Acidobacteriota bacterium | reverse complement strand
CGCAATATCAAGTTAGCTGAAGATATCCTGACTCCTCTGGGAATTCCACTGCCCTACACAAACGACGGCGGCAACCTGACACTAGAGTTCACGATCGAGGCGCCCAACGTACGAGGTGTTGCGCAGGTCCTCTCTTCCGACTTAGCCTTTGGCACCTATCCGCTCCAGGAGATCCTGCCAACCTCTGGCTCAGAGCCGACCGTTCTGGTGGCCACAATTGTGAACGGCAACAACGCAGCGTTCAATTCACGTGTCTACCTCTGGAACCCCTCGCCGAACTTTGGGGAGCTTACCGTGCGCGTTTTCACGCTTCCCGTTGCAGGTGGCACGTCCCAAGAGTTAACAGATACGCCGCTGCATCTTGGAAACTTGGGGGCAGAGTCGGCCCGCAACATCAGATTAGCCGAGGATATCCTGGCTGTTCTGGGGACTCCCCTGCCTTACACGGACGCCGGCGGCAATCTAATACTGGAGTTCACGATACACGCACCTGGCGTGCGAGGTGCCGCACAGGTCTTCTCTTCCAGCTTGGGCTTTGGCACTTACCCGCTCCAATAGATTCCTCCCGCACCGTCAGATCACATCAAATTCGCGGCAGTTCGTGCCCAATAAAAAAGGGCACCTGCTTTCAGATGCCCCTTCCCTAACCCCGGCTTATTATTTTGTGTTTAATTCGCTCCTAATTTGTGCCAGTTCGCGACCCCATTGGGATCACTCGCTAACCCTCTTCTCATCACCTCCTCGACCACTTAACGCAACTGCAGTCCCAGTCGCTCCCCCAGCCACTCCTAACCCAATAGCAACTTTAGCACCCGTGCTAAGGCCCTCAGCCCCTGCCGTGGCCGTCGCCGTACCTACTGATACACCTGCAACTGCTCCGACCTCGGCTGCTTCTGCGGCAGGCGCTTGCTGGACCACGTCAGGATCCTGAATGATTCTCGTGTTTACCTCAAAAGTATTTTCCAACGGAGAGATCAACTTAACATTATTCTCGTCGAAGGCCTCAACGTAATGGATCTCCTGGGTTCTCCCATCGGGACTTCGAAGCAAAATGGGCTGCCTGGGATCGATCCTCGAAGCGTCGTTGACCTGGATGGTGTCCTCTCCCGTCGCTGCCCGCTCGACCAAGACGACTCTGAGCCCTTCCTCCTGGGGTTCAGCGACGGGCTCAGCACCCACTTGAAAGACAATCAGACTCTCAGGCGGCGAGGTGACAAGCTCTCCACCCGCCGAACGATAAGAGAGCGTACCTGAACGAACACTCACCTGAATGGCCTGTGAAGACGTCTTTTCAAAGTAGGCGCTCGAATTTCTGTGGAGCTCAATGACCCGATCCTTGCCCAAGTGAATGAATGCCGGATCTTGAGTGGTTTCCAGAAGGCTGTTATTCAAAACCGTGGTCCCGGAAGGCACACTCATGCCATCCATCTGAACGCTGTCGGAAATCACCTGTCCCAATACCGGTACCGGTTCAGCGCCCCATCCAAAAGGCACTGTAAAGAAAATAATGAAGACAATGGTGAGAACTTTTCTATTCATGGCAGGTTCTCGACGAAGGCACGACACCCTCTAGATCCCTCAAAGCTGGTTTTATACATGTCCACCCTGACCTTCTGATCAGCCACGGGCGGCGGTCCATGCCTATGTGTACCCAAGAACTCCCTTTTATTCGGCGTCAGTTCCCTGCTAATCTGGGGCTGTCCATGTCAGCGGTGGGATCAGCGGTGTGACCGAATATTTTAGTCTCTGCCTCCCGTATTTGCCTGATCAACTCCTGAAACTCCTTCTCATCCGGCGCTTTGAAAAACTGCTTAAACTGCTCCCCTTGTGTCTTCCTCGTCCGCTTCACTCCGTTCACACCATTGTGCAGGCTAAACCGATAAAATCG
This sequence comes from Acidobacteriota bacterium, assembly GCA_022562935.1. GTDB lineage: Bacteria > Acidobacteriota > UBA6911 > RPQK01 > JADFOI01 > JADFOI01. The sequence continues at coordinate 4,740 of JADFOI010000147.1, read as the reverse complement.
GCTCCAACACATCTGGCATCGGTGCGGCCGCAACAAGAGCAAAGGGAAAACGTTCTTCTCCCAGAAACCCTCAGGGTGGGTGAGTCGAATCTCTTCTTTCTTCTTACAATCAGGACACTGTCGTTTCATCATCCAGCGACTTTTTCCATCTTCACTGTCTCTAACCACAGAGTTCCGCGAAGCTTGTTATCAATTCTGCGACTGGGCCGTCTTCTGAGACGGACCGCAACCAGGCTCTGATCACTCGGAACCTTGAATCGACTCGAGTACTCCGTCAACGGTGTGGTCCCCAAAATCTGCTCGGTCTGCAAGAGTACAGAACCTGCAGCGACTTCAAAGTAGAGACCCTGCTCGGTGCTGATTTCCTCGGATCTTGCTTTGAAGGACAATTCGTACTCCACTTCGGGCTCCACAATCACCAATTGTTGAAAGCCATTGAAATTAATATTCTCCGTCCCCTTGAAATCAAACTTCAGCCCCTTATTTCTCTTAGATCCAGAGGATGTCATGAGTGGGATTATTTCATAGGCATCTGATTGTTTGGCCCTCCAATCTAAAGCTCGCCCTGTTATCGGCATCTCGAACGTACCGTTCCAGAGAAAATTTTCCTTCTTTAAATAAGCTTGATCCTCCAACCCGTTTCCCCTCACCAACCGAATCCACGCCTCCCGGGCCTTATAGAACCTCCCGCCGTCAAGCAGATACTGAATATAAAACTCTCCTTCATCGATCGCTACAGAAGTCGAGTTCCCGGATAGCAACTTCTCCCACTGGCTGTCCACCAATCCCTCTTCCACTCCCTCCTGTTGGACCAAGAACCTCATCAACATCAACCCCGCCCACTGATCTTCAGGGTAGATACTTAAAATATCCTCACTCCCCACCCCTGCCTTCCAGAGCAAAGCCAATGTTGACTGGAGATACTCAGCTGGATCCAGTTCAATCGCCGTCTCAAACTGCAGCAGGGCCTTTTCCAGGTCCCCTTCTCGAATGTAAAAGTTGCCGAACCGCCACCGGTAGACGGGAGCCTTTGGATTAATCTCGACTGCCTTTAGATAGGCCTGCTCCGCCTGAGCTGACATCTCGGAAATCTCATAACTCCTGGCCAGCTCCAACCAGTATCGCCAATGGTAGGGATTTAACTGGGAGGCTTTTTCCAGGTAGTACCGAGCCAAGTGCAAATCCTGATACTCAGGATTGTCGCGATGGATGACACCGAGTTGATAATAGTAGTCCGGTCCCTCAGGATCCCATCGGAGCGCTTCTTGAAGCCCTTCAACGGTAGGATATACTCTCGAGATCTGGAGCGCCGCCAGCTGATGGAACACCTTCCACCCGGCCAGCAGCAACAGTGCACTCAAAGTGACTCTCGTCCCTAAGATCACTCGCCTTTGTCGCGTTAATTTGCAGAACTTGCGGGAGACTCTAAACTCCAAGTTAACCCCAGAATCATACAAAAAATCATCCAATTTGCAGGTATTTGCAAATTAAAATCTACAAGACTGTGTAATAGAATCGAAAAGATCGCCCCTGCACACCCCAGTGCAATCCCTTGTTTCCAGGCATCCTGCGATTCAAGAAACAGCACGGTAGACCGCCACAACCTCCACACCACAAAGCCCCAGAACAACAAAGCCACGGGAATACCCCATTCCGCTGCACTCTCCAGGTAGTCGTTATGAGCGTGCGTGTACCACCCAGCTGCATCCGCCGTCTGATAAGGCCGAAATCTCCACTGGTACATTCGAGGTCCGACTCCCAGTAGTGCGTGCTCCGCGATTAGCCCTAAAGAGTCCCGGTACACAGTTACCCGACTTGTCATGTCCAAATCAGCTGTCTCAAAGCGGGACACAAGCGCATCGATTCCAACCCAGCAGGTCACTCCAAGGACAGTAAAAAGCAGGAGCCCGGCCACAGCTCCTGGCAGTTTGCCCGTCCTGTCACTGGATCTTGCCAGATTCAAAAGAATGGCAATAAACGCCAGGGTGGCTACCAACACGATAGTCCCCGCCCGGGACAGAGAGAGAAAAACCGCCAGCCCCATAAATGTAATGCTTAAGATAATGACCCAGCTCCGAGCATAGGCTTCGGAGCGGGGGAACTCTCTGGCTCCACGACGCGAAAAGTTGGCAAAGAGTCCTCCTATTGCTATGGGTATGGTCATATTCAGGAGTCCGGCGAAGTGGTTGCGATTGGTGAAAGTGCCTCGGGCGAGAGATTCGATTCCACCGAGAGTCTGGATCAAGCCATATAGGGCTTCAGCACCACCTAAAATGACCAGAAACAGAAAGAAAATGCGTACCCTTTTCAGCTGTCCCTCAGCAAGCACAAGCGTAAGGGTAAGGGCCAGCCATCCCAGGCAAGCGATCACGAAGCCATGCCCGTTCAACGTTGGCTGAAAAATGACGGGTACCAGCAGAAAAAGACCAGTGACCAGCAGCGAAAATAGGCGAAAGCTTCCACAGGCTCCCAGAGGTAACCTCAACGCAGCAATAAGCGCGGGAAAAAGCAAGAAGATAAAGAGTCGATAATATGTCTGCGGTTCCTTCGCGCCATACAGAAACAGTCCCCAAACCAACGCCCCCCCAAAGAGTATTCCCACGATCGGCCTCGCCCGAATCATCCGTGCTTATCCTTACAAATCCGCGTCATCAGTGGGATTTTTCGGGTGGTTCCGTGGGTTAAATTCGGGTGACCCGTGGGATTAGCGGATGGCCCCCCAGATGATGCTGCCCGACAACGTTGCGGGAATGATCTGCAGCAACCCATAACCAAGGCTTTTCGCCGTGCTTCCAGGAATAAAGATAATATCGTTGGCCTGGACCAGAAAGTCGCTTTTTTTCCCCTGGATGATGTCCGAGAAGTTCACCGCCATCTCCTGGCGTTCTCCATTTCCGTTATAGCGCACCAGAATGCCTTTGTCGGTCTTCGCTGTCTTCATGGGCCCACCTGCCCAGGTTACTGCCTGGGAGACAAAAACGTCATTCTGGGGTGGGATTTCAAAGGCTCCGGGCTTGGTCACCTCGCCAACAACGTAAAACAGCTCCATTTTTCTTTCTGGAATGTAAATCACGTCACCACCTTGAATCGGAATGTTGAGCGAAAGATTGCTACCCTCAAGCAGCTCCTTCAAATCGACCTCTACAACATCTAACTCTGCTAACTCCACAGCTTCGCCGTCAGTTCGGCCGCCCGTAATGCCTTCGCTCGCCCTCCCTGAACCTCTGCGCCGAACCAGCGCGTAATCCGCCGCCCTTTCTATCTCCAGCCCCCCTGCCATGGCGATCACATCAATCAGGTTGAGCTGGTAAATCATCTGATACTGTCCCGGTTGCTTGACCGCACCCAGGACGAACACCGGCTGCGAACGGTATTCCTTCACGAACACAGACACCTGAGGATTACGGATTAAACGACCCTCTAGAGTGGATTTCAACTCGTGTCCCAATTCGGTAGGAGTCAAACCCGCTGCGGTAATACTGCCGATAAAAGGAAGATTGATCTGCCCGAGGGAGTCAATCCGTAAGTTGTAGTTGAAGTCCTCAACCCCAAAGACACTCACTTCGATCAAATCCCCGGCACCCAACCGATATTCCGAGCTGGATCTGTCCAGGAAACTCAACTGCTGAATTTGCTCATTCCAATTCCGGTTCTGCTGCCCAAGACCCTGGCCCCAGCTCAAAGTGGTCGAGACACTCCAAATAGCAATCCAAAAAACGCTTCTTTTCAACATGGCACCCTCCCATCCACAATCATCCGACATGGTCCGCCTGATCCGCGGTTTCATAGTATCCATAGTCGTAGTAATGCCGATAATAGTAGTAATAATCCGACCTCTCCATATCTACATTATTGATAAGCGCCCCAAGAATCTTGGCTCCCACATCCCGTAGATGACCATCAGCTCTCCTCACCGCCTCCCGCGGGGTCTTCCCCCCATGAATCACCATGACTACACCATCAACCTGCGGCGACAGCACCAGGGCGTCCGTCACCGACAGAACCGGAGGCGAATCGATGACAATGTATTCGAAATATTGAGCGAGCAGACTCAGGACCTCCTTCATCCGTTCCGATCCCATCAGCTCAGCTGGGTTGGGTGGGATCGGACCTCCAGGTAAGACAAACAGGCTCCGAACCGCTGTTTGCTTAATCTGTGAGGAAATGTCTGAATTCCCCGAAAGGAAGGTACTCATCCCCTCGCTCCCAACCATACCAAACCGTCTTCCCAACATAGGCTTTCTCATATCGAGATCGATCAACAAAGTTCGAGCGCCCGTCTGAGCAAAAACGATGCCAGCATTGATGGCTGTGGTGGTCTTTCCTTCGCCCGTAAACGAGGATGTGACAAGAATGGTCTTAGGCTGCTGACCAGAAGAGGAAAGCACAAGAGAAGTCCTGAAGGAACGATAAGCTTCCCAGATTCGAGAGCGTGCAGGGGTATAGGGGAGAATTGCGGCACTCTGAGCATCCGTTGTCCCTTCAGCTGGCAATAAGTGAGTTGTCCCGTCCCTCGGCTTGCCCATGGCCGGAATCACCCCAAGAGAGGGCAGAGCCAGGAACTGCTCCACCTGGTCAGGAGTCTTTAACGTATCGTCAAGATACTCGGTCCAAAAGGCCAGGCCGACCCCCAGCATGAGACCCACCAGAAGACCCAGCGCGAGATTGAGTGCCTTGCGCGGCCGATACACCTTCCAGGGAACTTCCCCTCGATCCACAACCTGGATATTGCTCGACTTC
>JADFOI010000036.1 GCA_022562935.1 Acidobacteriota bacterium | reverse complement strand
TGCCACGTCAAGGACAAACCCAGACCTTCCAACGACTTGCACGCCATGAGCCCCTGTCGAGATATGTGACATAATAAGATATTATGCGACCTTGAGCGCTTAGGAGGACGAGGAAGACGCACCTGCCAAGTCAGGCTTCTGGGAGGGACGTGACACTTTCGCAGTAAAACCGCGTTCCTGGAACGAACCGATTCCCTGTTCCGGCGTCAACGCTTCCAGATCGTGGGCCCACAACAACCGCGATACCGTCCTCCGCTTTCTCAAGGCCTTGACCGAGGCCATCTCCCTGATGAAAAAAGATAAACATGTGGCCTTTAAAGCCATAGCAAAGTGGTATCGCTTCACCGATTCTGAGGTCCAGCAGATCATCTACGATGGCGCGGTCGAGATGCCACGCAAGCCCTATCCTGCCGTGGATGGGATCAAGAAGACCATGGAATTGTACGACTCTGCCCAGATGCGCCGCTTTAAGCCGGAAGACTTCTACGACGATAGCTTCATGAAGGAATTAGACGAAAGCGGGTTCATCGACCGACTCTACAGCCAACCACAAAGATAAAGGAGATTAGGGACAGGCCCCCGGGGGCCTGTCCCTAATCTCCTTCCGGTCACAGAAGGGGAGAGAAAAGAAGATGAATCGAAGCCGTAATGACGGCGAGAAAGACCGTAGCAACTGCCCCAATCTTGATCATTTCCCGAAGATCCAGGTATCCGGTAGCGAATGCAGTCCCGGCAGCGGCTCCAGCCCACGGAAACATGATGCCCAGGCCGTTGTTGGGTATGAGCATGGTCATCGAAGCCGGGTTAAATCCCGCGTCTATGGCCATGGGAATGAAAATACCGCAAAACAGCGAGGTGGCGGCCAGCCCCGAGAGAATGTTGGTGCTCAGTCCCACCACAGCCGCCGCCACGAATGGGAGTGCGATTGGCCCCACCCCGAGGCTCTGCACACTGCCTTGCATGAACTCCGTGAACCCAAATTCGGCTAACGCATCGGTCATGGCCACGGCCCCCGTACACAAGAGCATGATGTTCCACGGAGCATGCTCGACAGCGTCTCGCCAGACCAGGGTTCCCTCCCCTTTCTTCAGATCCACAGGCAGGAGAAAAAGTAAAAAGAGCACAATAGGCGGAACCACCCAGATAGGGAGGGACGCCCTGAGGTAGAGAGTGATCGCATGGCCTTCTCCCAACAAGAGAGAGAGTATCGGTGGCAGCATGAACAGAGTCACCATAAGGGTGAAAGTAATCAGCACGTTTACCTCTCCTCTGGTTATCTTTCCCAGTTGCGCTCTTTCCCGCTCTATGAACTCTTTTCCGCCCGGGATGATCGAGAACTCGGGGGGGAAGAAAAAACGAAGGATCAGGTAGTAAGCCACAAGAACGGTGATGAAAAGCGGAACTCCCACCATCATCCATTCAAACCAACCGATGGTTCGGCCACTCAGGCTTGTACCCACAGCGACCGCCAGGGCGTTGTGCGGCAAGCCGGCGATGGTGGCCAGTCCTCCGGCCTCCGCGGCGCAGAGCGCTCCCAGCGCAAAGAAAGCGGCCAAAGCGCTCCGCTCTCCCTTCCCCTGTGTACCTTTTATCTGGCGCAGGTAAGCAACGATGGACATGCCAATGGGGATCATCATCGCCACTGCGGCCGCATCAGAGATAAACATGGACACCAGGGCCGTGACCAACATGAACATGAAGGTCAGTCTGTGAGTGGTCTTGGCTACGCCCCTGAGGCTGAGCAATCGAAGGCTGAATCGCTTGGCCAAACCATGTTTCTCCATGGCGTAGCCAAGCATCACCGTTCCAAAGATCCAAAAGAAGATGTTCTGTCCGTAAAGGGAGACGGTTTCCCCTGTCGTCATGACACCGAGAAGCGGAAAAAGCACCAGTGGCAGCAAGGAAGTGACGGCCCACGGAATCGGCTGGGTCACCCACCAGACGGCACACCACACGAAAGTTGCCAACACCAACCGGCCGTCAGGGGAAAGCTCATCGCCTATAAAGAGGTAGACGACAAGGAATGATGCCGGCCCCCCAACCAGTTTTAAAAGTGCAAAAGTTTCTGCCCTGCTCATCGCAATGATTCACTACGATAGGCAATGAACACCACGGAAACAAGTAAAATTGTGAAATTCGCGGAATCGTAATGATCAGTTTGGAGGCCACGACCGCAGCGAAAAGTAACGTTGCCTGGGCTGATCGTCCAACCCCACGGAGCCTGTCGTAGATCGCGGGTCTTCGCGTTTGAACTTCCTTCCAAGCGGTAGGCTCCATTGAAAACGGAATCTTACTCCACCAAGCTCAGGAAGATTCCAGCAGCGATCACCGTCCCGATGACCCCTGCCACGTTGGGCCCCATGGCATGCATTAACAGATGGTTTTTCGGATCGGCCTGAGTTCCCAATGTTTGGGAAACTCTCGCCGCCATCGGGACTGCAGAGACTCCCGCCGAGCCGATGAGAGGATTGATTTTTTCCCTCAAAAACAAATTCATCAGTTTCGCTAACAAGATCCCTCCCCCCGTGCTGATGACGAAGGCCACCAGACCCAGGGAGAGAATCAAGAAAACTCTAGCTTGCAGAAAATTTTCAGCCGACAGGGTTGAGCCCACTGAAATTCCCAAAAAAATGGTCACCACATTGATCAGTTCATTGCGGGCCGCTTCAGTCAGCCTTTCCACCACTTTGGACTCTTTAAAGAGGTTTCCCAACATAAACATCGACAGCAAAGGAGCTGATTGGGGTACCATCAGCAAAATCAGGAGTGTGGCTGATAAGGGGAAAAGCAGCTTTTCCGTGGCCGAGACAGGGCGCAACTGCTTCATGCTGATCTTTCTCTCCTTCTCGGTTGTGAGCAGCCGCATGATGGGGGGTTGGATGATGGGGACCAACGCCATATAGGAGTAAGCCGCAATCACCGTCACTCCGAGCAAATGAGGCGCCAAGGCAGCCGTGAGAAAGATGGTGGTCGGTCCATCAGCGCCTCCTACAATCCCGATTGAGCACGCCTCGGGAATTGAAAAACCAAAAAACACGGCTCCAAAGAAAGCGACGTAAACTCCCAGTTGAGCCGCCGCTCCCAGCAGGATCGTTTTCGGATTTGCAATCAAGGGTCCGAAATCGGTCATCGCCCCCAGACCCAGAAAGATAAGAGAGGGCAATATCTCCCACTCCAGGCCATAATGAAAAAAGAAAGTAAAAAGACCCGGCCCCCGTGCCCCGTTTCCCACCAGAGAAGTGAGGGGAAGATTCACAACGAAGACGGTGAAACCGATGGGTAGGAGCAAAAGGGGTTCGTATTTCTTTCTAACCGCCAGAAAAATCAAGGTCAATCCAATGAGCCACATCACGACGTGGCCCAAAGAAAGGTTTGAAAAACCTGTCTGGGAGAAAAATGACACAATCTCAGTCATGATGGGATGCAGAGCTTGAATTTTTAGTTCTGTGGAAAAACCCTCAAATCTCCCTAGCCCGTATTATGCATAGGTTCTCGTCACGAAGCGCCGAAAGCGCCGGCCTGAGTGCGTTGCGCCACGCGCGACCGAAAGGCCCCCGCAGGCGCACTGTATGGTACGCTGAGGAGGCCGGGGGCACCCGCTTGCGGGTCGTGGAACGCAGTCGGTGCAGCACGCCGGATGATTTCGGCGATGCAGTAGAGAATTTATGCATAATCCGGGCTACGAAGGAACAGTGTTGGTCGCGACCTCTCAGTCAATCGTGACCAGAGTTGTGTCGGAGTCGACGTTTTGACCCTCGGAGACGTGAATCTCATTAATGGTTCCTGTAACCGGCGCCACCACTTCTATCTCCATCTTCATGGCATCCAAGACGAGAAGCAGTCCATCCTCTTCCACTCTTTCACCCACTTGTCTTATAATGCGCAAAATTTTACCTTCCATCGGGGCAGTAACTGCAGTAGCCAATGCAAGATCCTTTCTGAATCAGAACTTCATTTTCCTTGGGAGTTCGCTTTCTCTTTCTCGGACTTCAAAGAGAAGGCGTAGCCAATCATCTGGATGATTACCATCAAAAGTCCCAAGGAGACGAACACGACAGTTAAGCCCACTAAGGAAATTTTGATCGCTGTTGTAAAATCAGCCATTTCGATTCAAACGGGCATAAGACCGTGTTTTCTAGGCAATCTTTCTTCCTTCTTATTGCGCAACACATGCAATGCTTTGATGAGTCGACTGCGGGTTTGCGAAGGTCTAATAATGGCATGGGTAAACCGTTTGGAAGCTGCCGCAAAAGGACCACTGAACCTTTCGTTGTACTCTTCAATTTTTTCCTGGCAGAACTTCTCCGGATCCTCGGCTTTTTCGATCTCTCGCTTATAGAGGATCTTGACGGCTCCTGCTCCTCCCATCATTGCCAATTCCACACCAGGCCAGACGAAGAGCTGATCCGCACCCATTTCCCGAGTACACAGAGCCTGTTTTGCCCCTCCATATCCCTTGCGGATATACAACGTGATCTTGGGCACGGTGGCCTCTGCATAGGCATAAAGCATCTTGGCGCCATGTCTGATAATTCCTTTGTTTTCTTGTTTCGTGCCCGGGTAGAAGCCAGGTACATCCACAAGGGTAACGATCGGAATGTTGAAGGCGTCACAAAACCGAATAAAGCGGGATGCCTTGTCTGAAGCGTCTACATCTAATGTTCCAGCCAGGAACCGGGGTTGACTCGCTACGAAACCGACGGTGTAACCGTCCAGTCGACTGAATCCAGTGACGATATTCTTGGCGAAATCAGGCTTCAGTTCAAAAAAGTCTCCCTTGTCCACTATCCTGGCAAGCAGCTCAGTGACATCATAAGGCTTCCGCATATCCTCTGGAACCAGGTTGCCAATCTCCTCATCGGTGCGCTCCGGATCATCATCCGTATTCACGCGAGGCGGAAGCTCGCGGCAATTTGAGGGGAGGAAGCTCAGCAGTTTTCGGACCCTGTTCAGACATTCCTCATCGTCATTGCTGACCAGGTCGGCAACGCCGGATTTTTGGGCGTGAACCTTGGCTCCTCCGAGTTCTTCGATGCTGACCTCTTCACCCAGCACCTCTTTGATGACAGCTGGTCCGGTAATGAACATCTGACTCGTTCCCTCCACCATGAGGATAAAGTCGGTCAGGGCGGGAGAATAGGTGGAAACGCCAGTGCAAACACCCATGATGGCGGATATCTGTGGGACAATCCCCGAAGCTGCCACATTGCTAAAGAACATTTTGCCAATCGAACCGGTCACATCCAGACCCTCCTGAATCCTCCCCCCGACCGAGTCATGGAGACCAATGACCGGCACTCCAAGCTTACAAGCGGTGTCGGTCACATAACTAATCTTTTCAGCGTGAACACTCCCTACCGAGCCGGCCATTACAGTGCGATCTTGAGCAAAGACGTAAACCAACCTCCCCCCGATCTTTCCATATCCGGTAACGACTCCATCCGTTGGCTTTCTTTTTTCAGCCATACCAAAATCGGAAAATGGAGTCACAGCAAGCATAAAGTCCTCAACAAAGGAATTTTTGTCCAGAAGCTTGTGAAGACGCTCACGGGCAGTGAGCTTTCCTTGACGATGTTGCTTCTCAATCTCCTTCGCTTCCCCTTTCAACACCTGCTCTTCAAGCATTGCAAGTTTGTGCATTATGTCCGTTTCGCTCTTTGTCACCCTGAACTCCTTCTTGGTTGGTTCTCTCGGGTCGATTGACTGATTGACTGTGAGGGCGGAGAGGCCACTATTTCACATACACCGTTTTGACGTTCACGAATTCACGGATTCCAAAGCTGGACAGCTCTCGCCCGTAACCGGACTGCTTGATCCCCCCGAAGGGCAGACGCGGATCGGATTTGACAAAGGCATTGACGAAGCAAGAGCCGGCCTGCAGCTCTTCCGCCGCGATCCGCTCGCCCCGCTTGACATCCCTGGTAAAGATGGCGGCTCCCAAACCGTAGACAGAGTCATTGGCCACGCGGATGGCTTCTCTGTCGTCTGCCACGGTAATGATGGCCGCCACTGGGCCGAAGGTTTCTTCATCATAGGCCGGGGCTCCCTTCTCGACATCCGTGAGTACGGTTGGAAAGTAGTAGGCCCCCTCGCCAGCGGGAAGCTTACCTCCCAGCAAAGCCCGTGCTCCTTTTTCGAGACTTTTGACAACCTGTGCATGAAGAGAGTCGCACAGGTCGCGCCGCGCCAAAGGGCCTACGGTCACCCCTTCCTCAAACGGGTCGCCCACTCGATATGTCTTCATCTTCTCTATGAAACGCTCTTCAAAACTTTTCCGGATGGGCTGCGGCACGATGAACCGTTTAGCCGCAATGCAGCTCTGGCCGGCATTGAGGAGCCGCGAGGCGACACAGGCTTCCACCGTCGGTTCCAAGTCGGCATCCTCGAGGATGACGTAGGGGTCGCTGCCACCCAGTTCCAACACCGATTTCTTAAGCGCAGCTCCCGCTTGCGCTGCAACCGCCTTGCCAGCCAGGGTACTCCCGGTCAAAGTCACCGCCCTCACTGAGGGATGGCCGATCAAGCTGGCCACCCGACCGGACCCGACCAAGAGCGTTCGAAAGAGACCCTGCGGGAGCTCGGATCGGCGGAAGAGTTCCTCGATTGCCAGCGCGCATGCGGGGACGTTTGAAGCGTGCTTGAGAACAACTGCATTGCCCGCCATGAGGGCAGGTACGGCGAAGCGGAAAACCTGCCAGAACGGGAAGTTCCAGGGCATGATGGCCAGCACAATACCCATTGGCTCAAAGGTCACGTAACTTCTCGAGGCATCGGTGGGGATGAATTCCGGCGCCAGAAACTTCTCGGCGTTCTCGGCGTAGTAGTCGCAGACCCAGGCGCATTTCTCCGCTTCGGCTCGACCCTGCGCCAGTGGCTTGCCCATCTCCTGGGCCATTAATGCCGCGTAGGCGTCTTGATCCCGGCGCAGTCCCTGGGCTGCCTTTTGGAGAGCACCAGCCCTTTCAGAAAAGGAGGAGCGGCGCCATACAGAAAAGGACTGGTCAGCTTTCTGGAGAATGCCTTCAACTTCGCTTGCCGACATCTCCGGATAGGTCTTGATTTTTTCTCCGGTCGCTGGATTGATGGATTCAATTGCCATGTCAGCCAATCCCCAACCATGAAGTCTCCCACACTGATTGAAGGATTTTTTAGATATTAGAGCGTCGGGGAGTTGAAGGCAATGGAAAACCGTGGCATAAGGAACCTCTACCTATGGCATTTGCTTTGACGACTGCTATCCATCAGATAAAATCAGGAGGCGTTGGCTACCAGGAGCATACCATGATCCGTTTACCTTAACTTTCAGCAAAGGAGTGAAACGATGGTGAAACCAATGGTTCGGGTAGAGCCAAGAGACAAACAACCCGGAGGCAAGACTCCGACCAAGTTGCTTTTTCTGGCTTCCCTGCTGGCACTACTCTGTCCAACTCTGGGGTGGGCTCAAGAGAGCCAGATTTTCAGGCTGGTGACCTTCACGAGCGCAGGCGATTCGCGGCTCGGTGCCACACACGGTGAGGGTCAGGCAGACATTGTGGACGTGCACAATGCGATCAGGTATCTGATGCGGGAGCAACCCGGCACGGTGGGTGACCTTCCTTACATCCCGGCCGATATGAAAACGCTGATCGAGGCAGGCAGCACCTCGATCAGCGCGGTCAGGAGGGTGTATGAGAGTATCACCCGGCTGAAGGCGAGCGCCCGCTTCTCCGAACCCGGCGGTGATGAGCGAATTTTCCATCCTCCCACCTCTGTACGCTTGCTGTCCCCCATTCCCAATCCCTCAAAGCTCTTCGGGCTGGCCGGGAACTACCCTCGCGAAGGCGAGCCCGCGAGGTACCCCAGTATCTTCCTCAAGTCGGTGTCGGCCCTCATCGGACACGAAGATGTGATCGACCTGGCCGGCCTGGTGACAGAGGGTGTTCATGAGCCGGAGCTCGCTTTTGTCATCGGGAAAAAGGCCAAGAACGTTCCCGAAGCACGGGCCTTTGATTACGTGGTCGGATACACGATTTGCAACGATGTGACCGCACGCGATCTGCCACAGGGGAACCACCCTACGCAGGGCGGGAACATGCGGAAAGGTCTCGATACCTTTTCGCCTTGTGGCCCTTACCTGACGCTGAAAGAGGATGTTCCGGATCCCCACAACCTGGCGATTGAGAGCCGACTCAACGGCCAGGCCTGGGAACTTCCCAATGCCAACACCAAATACCTGACCTTTAAGATTCCGGAGATCATTGCCTACTTGAGCCAGCGAATCACCCTGATGCCTGGCGATATTATTGCCACTGGCGTTCCTAGAGCTGTAGTCCCCTTGCGTGCTGGCGATACAGCCGAGATGACCATCGAGCGGTTGGGCACGCTCCGCAACCGGGTGGTGGCGAAGCGATGAATGCCGGCAAGCAAGGTTAGCCTTGACGATCTATGCATCATCCGGGCTGTTATAGCCGAACGACCCCCTCTTCCACGATGACGTGATCATCCAGATGCACAGTAGCACGATACAGGACCATGTCCATGTGAACGGCGCTTCGAGTGTGGCCTCCATAGAAAACATTGTCGCCGATGGCGATGTGCACCAGGCCGCGCGCCTTTTTCTCTTCTTCAAAATCTCCGTTGCGCAGGGAGCAAGGGTTGAGGCCGACCCCGAACTCGGCAATGTTGTCTGCGTTTTCAATGGTTTGAACGATGTGGCGCAACTGCTCCGCTTGGAGGCTATCCCCTTCCACAGAGGTCACCTTACCTTGGCTCACTCGGACTGTGATGGGGCTGTCCGGAACACCCACGTAACAAATAGGCCCATCCACCACAATGACCCCCTCGGCTGTAGTCTCCAAAGGGCGCGACGAGACCTCTCCGTCGGAAAAAGCCGCTTCTTCCCCAGGTTCGGTGGCGAAACCGCATTCGACGATGACATGATCACTGGCGATGGGAGCACGGATATCGGTTCCCGCTGGTGTGGTGATATTCATGATCCGGCTCAGTCTCCAAAGGGATGCCAGTTTTTGGCCGTCCGCATACAGGGCGTCGTAGTCGGCCAAGGCTCCGCCGCAGGTAAAGTGATTCATGTTGCGAAAGACCATCGAGATCGTCCGTAATTTCTTGGCATTGTAGAGCTGTTTGACGGTGGATGAGTAGGTCGGTGCTCCGCTGGAAGCGGTCATTCCGATCAGGCAGTCGGCACCTTCGAGACCTTTTTCGATCACAGAGGTCAGATCATTGGCTCGAGTCTGCTCGCGCGTCGGCATTATTAAAATGGTGTATTCAGCGTCTTCGCCTTCTATGACTCTTGCCAGAATGTAAGCCATTTCCATTTCACTTTGTGGATCACAAACGATCGCCACCTGTTCTCCCGGCTTTACGGCCAGCAGACGGCGAACGATCAACCGGGCACTGCGAATCGGGTCGATACTCCCAGATGTCATAGAGTCAGCCTCCTAGGGCCGGATTTTTCTTGGAAAGGCTCAGCCGGATTTCACTGCGGCACAAAGCGGGCGGTGAAGTGGCGCAGAAAAGGAGCCTCGAAGACCAGCTTGAGCCCACGGAGGCGCTTCCGTCGGCTCCAGACATAAAGTACGACTTCGATAACATAGTCAATATGGCTCTGGGTGTAGACTCGACGCGGAATCGCCAGTCGCACCAAGTCCATCTTAGCGTGCTTACCGAACATGAGTGTTCCGATTTCGCATCCGCGGATCCCCCCAGCCACATAGAGTTCTGCTGCCAGCGCCACGCCCGGAAAGTCTTCCTGTCGGATCTGCGGACAGAAGGCGCGCGCGTCTAGATAGATGGCATGTCCTCCGGGAGGGTGGACAACCGGCACTCCCTGCTCGGCAATGTGGTTCCCGAAATAAGCGGTTGACTTGATGCGGTAGCGTAGATAGTCCTCGTCAAGCGCTTCCTGCAGCCCGACGGAAATGGCTTCGAGATCACGGCCGGCCAGGCCGCCATAGGTCGGATAACCCTCGGTCAAGATGAGAAGGTTCTTTTCCTGCTGTGCCAGCTGGTCATCGTTGGTGCAAAGGAACCCGCCGATGTTCGCCAACCCATCTTTCTTTGCCGACATCGTACAGCCGTTGCCAAGGCGGAACATCTCCTGAGCAATTTCCTTGGGCGTCTTGTCTCCGTAGCCTGGCTCGCGCAACTTGATGAAGTACGCGTTCTCGGCGAAGCGGCAGGCGTCGAAATAGAGTGGCAGCCCATTTTGTTCACAGACTGAGCGCACTGCCCGAATATTCTCTAGTGAAACTGGCTGGCCGCCCCCGGAGTTATTAGTAACCGTCAGCATAACCAGCGGGATACGTTCCCGCCCCACTCGAGCCACCAACTGCTCGAGTGCTGCCACGTCCATATTGCCTTTGAAGGGGTGCCGAGAGGAAGGGTGCGTGCCTTCACGAATGGGCAGGTCCACCGCCTCCGCTCCCAGGGCCTCGATATTCGCACGAGTGGTATCGAAGTGGGTATTGTTCGGTACCACATTGCCCGGTTTGCACATCACGGTGAACAGGATCCGCTCAGCCGCCCGGCCCTGATGAGCGGGGATGACATGCTTGTAGCTAAAGATTTCCTCTACGGTCCGGCGCAGCCGCTCGAAGCTTGTACTCCCAGCGTAGCTTTCATCGCCCATCAACATCGCCGCCCACTGCTCGGTGCTCATTGCCCCGGTGCCCGAGTCAGTCAGCAGGTCAATCAGGATGTGTTCCGCAGGCAGGAGAAAGAGGTTGTAACCCGCCTCTTTCAGTAGCCGCTTCCGCTTTGCCGGTGTCGTGCAGAAAATGGGCTCCACCATCTTCATCTTAAACGGTTCAATGATCGTCTTGAATTCCATGGCTACCTTGAAGGCTCGAGGCCAGGGTGCATCGAGAATGGCTCACCGGGGTCGGGTGACCGGCGAGGTGGCCAAATCGGCGGGCTCGTCCTGGGTTGGCAGGGTCTGCCGTAATACCGTAGCGGCAATCTGTCCACTTGAGGCCGTCACCTTGAACACCCCGCGAAAATTGTTCAGATCCGGAGGCTTCGTAAATTGGAAAGCAGCCGCGTCCAATGTTCTCCTCGAAAGGTGTTCAGTTCGATAATAATCGAGTCTCCCATTGAGTTCCACGATTTCGATGGCTAACAACCCGGAATGAATGCCCAATCTTCTCGATACCAGGCGGTTTTTGGCGCCGACTATGTCAACACGATGGTCCCTCTTATGAAATTATCTTGACATGGAACTTCATCCCACAGTCGAAGCCGACGCCAACGGTGAGGGGCTTGGCAAGGGCCTCCACTCCCGGCGCCAGGCAATCTGGACATTCAGGTAAAGGATGACTATCCTCTCAACCCAACTGGTGCCCACTCTTTCCCCATGGATGGAGCGGTGTTTGATTTTATGAAACGAGACACTTAAAGCTAACCTTGGTCGAGCGGGGCGATTTGTGAGATCTCGCGGGTATGCGTCAATTCGGATGTGTAATTTTCTATAGGAGAGTGTGAAACAATGGCCTATTCCGACTTACATGACCATCTCAGAAAGCTCGAGGAATCCGGCTATCTTCGCCGCATCAAACAGGTTATCAACAAGGATACCGAGCTACACCCGCTCGTCCGCTGGCAGTACCGCGGAGGCATTCCTGAAGAGGAACGAAAGGCATGGCTATTCGAAAATGTGATCGATGCCAAGGGCCATCGCTACAAGTTCCCGGTGGTGGTGGGCGCGCTCGCGGGTAACCGGGCCATCTATTTTCTGGGGATGGGCTGTAAGACCGTGGAAGAGATGGACGAGAAGTGGAAGACCGCTGTCGCGCAGCCGATTCCGCCCGTGGTGGTGACCGAGGCAGTGTGCCAGGAAGAGGTACACCGCGGCGCTGAGGTGCGCCGCGAAGGGATGGACGAGTTCCCAGTGCCCATTTCGACGCCTGGCTTCGATAACGGGCCCTATACCACTTGCTCGCATTGGATTACCAAAGATCCGGAAACCGGGATTCAGAACCTGGGCAATTACCGGGGACAGATCAAATCGCGCACGCGTATCGGCGTGTTCCCGAGCGGGTTGGGACAAGATATCTACCTTCACTGGAAGAAGGCACAGGCAAGCGGCAAACCCCTGCCCGCGGCTCTTGTTCTGGGAGCGCCTCCGGTCGTGTCGTACGTTTCGGTGCAGAAAGTTCCCTACGGATTGGATGAAATGGGGGTTGCGGGCGGATTGGCAGGTGAACCGATTCGTGTGGTCCAATGCAAGACCGTAGACCTGCTCGTGCCCGCCGAAGCGGAGATCGTTATTGAGGGGTTGATCGACACGGAGTGGCTCGAGCCGGAGGGACCTTTCGGTGAATCACACGGCTACATGCACCCTCGCCAGTTCAACCCTTTCATGGAAATCAGTGCAATCACGCATCGCAAGGATGCGGTCTATGTCTCGTGGATCAGCCAGGTCACCCCGAGCGAGTCGTCGTGCATCCGGAAAATCGGCTATGACCGGCTGATGCTGGTCCACCTGCGCGACGCGTGCCGCATCCAGAGCGTGCTTCGCGTGGAGATGCACGAACCGTTGACGAACACGTACAAACTGGTGATTGTCCAGATGCGGCGGCCGAGCGAAGCGGAGGTCTGGCGCGCGCTGCACGCGGCCTGCTCGTTTCATCCCGGCGTTGGGAAGATCGTGGTCGCGGTGGACGAAGATATTGATCCATCCAACGAGGCGGCTGTGTTCTGGGCCATGTGTTACCGGATGAAACCGCACCGCGATGTGCACATCGTTCCTGGAATGGAGAAGGGGCACGCGCCGCCGTTTCTTTACAAGGACGAAGAGCTGGGCACGGATGTGGCCTCGTATCACCTCGCTGCCGATGAATCCGCCATGCTGTGCAACGCCATCCTGAAGGAACCGTTTCCACCTATCTCACTGCCGAAGCGAGAGTATATGGAGCGGGCTCGCGAGCTATGGGAGGAACTTGGCTTGCCGAAACTCAGGCCGGAGATGCCGTGGTACGGCTATTCGTTGGGACAGTGGGACGAAGAGCTGGACGAAGAGGCGCGGCTCGCGGTGCAGGGACGCCACTATGAAATAGGGAAGAAGCTGGCGAAGCAGAGAAAGAAGGCATAACGGGCACGATTCTGAGTGGATCATTCTCTACCTAGTGGTTGGTTTAGCCCGGATTATGCATAGGTTCTCGTCACGAAGTGACGAAAGCGCCGACCTGAGTGCGTTGCGCCACGCGCGGGGGCACCCGCTTGCGGGTCGGCCCCCGCAAAGGTACTCACTGCAGTACGTTGAGGAGGCCGACCGAGTGCAACGCAGTCGTTGCAGCACGCCGGATGGTCTCGGTGCTGCAGTAGAGAATTTATGCATAGTCCGGGCTATTACTCAGACAGGCTCCTAGCCCTAATATGTTGTATAATCAGGGCACTAAAACCCCTATATCGTGGGATTGGAAAGGGTTATCCGGGGAGGGATCCGAGGTCGGTCTGGATAGTCAGGGTACGGATCTAGAATAAGCTCCGCTACATAACCTGAAACCTATCCTCGGAAGGGAAGAACGAACATGAAAAAGGCGGCTGAAACAGCGGGAGTGTCGACGGGTCTCCACATTCAACCCTACTTTGCCCAAAAAGGAAAACATCCCTTTGACGAAGTCCGGTGGGAAAGCCGGACCGCCGAAATCAAGGATTTCACGACAGGTAAGGTCGCTTTTCGGCAGGAGGAATTAGAATTCCCTGAGTTTTGGTCTCAAAGAGCAACCGACATAGTAGCCAGCAAATATTTCCGCGGCCATCTGGGAAGTCCCAAGCGGGAATACAGTGTCAAACAGCTTATTGGGCGTATTGTGGCTAGCCTGACGACCTGGGGCCAGGAGATGAAGTACTTCGCCTCCAAGGAGGATGCTCAAACTTTTAATCATGAGCTGTCCTATTTGCTGCTGCATCAAATGGCCGCCTTCAATAGTCCGGTACAGTTCAATATGGGCATCAAGCAGAATCCTCAATGCTCGGCCTGCTTTATCAACAGTGTTGAAGACACTATGGATTCCATCATGAACCTGGCCAAAGTCGAGGCCACTATTTTTAAAGGTGGTTCCGGCTCCGGTATCAATTTGTCGAAGATTCGTTCTTCACTTGAGCCTTTGGCCGTAGGGGGGATCGCTTCAGGGCCGATTTCTTTTATGAGAGGGTATGACAGCTTTGCGGGGGCCATTAAGTCGGGCGGCGCCACCCGGCGCGCCGCAAAGATGGTCATTCTCAATGCAGATCATCCAGATATTCGGGAATATATCTGGTGCAAGGCTCTGGAGGAACAAAAGGCTCACAAACTGATCCAGCTCGGGTACGATGACTCCATTGATGGAGAAGCCTACCGAAGCGTTCAGTTTCAAAACGCTAATAATAGCGTCAGCGTGACCGACGAGTTCATGGAAGCTGTCGTCAATGACGGGGAATGGGCAACTCGTAAAATCACTACCGGTGAGGTCGTTGACACTTACAAAGCTCGCGAAATGATGAACTGGATCGCGGAGGCGGCGTGGATTTGTGGTGATCCTGGGTTGCAGTTTTCCACCACCCTGAATGATTGGCACACCTGTCCCAATAGTGGACCCATTAATGCCTGCAATCCCTGCTCAGAATACGTTTTCCTGGACAACTCAGCCTGCAATTTGTCCTCTCTCAATTTGATCAAGTTCCTGAAGGAAGACGGTCAATTCGATATCCAGGCCTTTCGCCGAGCCGTTGAAATCATGATTCTGGCCCAGGAGATCATTGTGGATAACTCCTCCTATCCGACTCCGGAAATCACCAAGGTCAGCCACGAATACCGGACCCTGGGACTCGGGTATGCCAATTTGGGAGCACTATTAATGGCCTGCGGACTTCCCTACGACAGTAATCGGGCCCGCAGTCTCTCAGCCGGCATTACAGCTCTCATGACGGGCCAGGCCTATTTGACCAGTGCCGAAATTGCCGAGCAGGTGGGTGCCTTTGCAGGATTTGATAAGAATCGGGTTCCCACCATGGGCGTCATGCATAAGCACCGTGAAGCTCTTTCGGACATCGACTCGGCCTTAGTTCCCATGGATATTCTGCACGCCGCCATGGAAGTGTGGGATCAGGCCATCGTCAAGGGCTCCGAGCATGGATACCGAAACGCCCAGGTCACCCTCCTGGCTCCCACCGGGACGATTGCCTTCATGATGGACTGCGACACGACAGGTGTTGAGCCCGACTTTTCACTGGTGAAGGTCAAAACTCTGGTGGGAGGAGGAACCCTGAAAATCGTGAACAACACGATTCCTCGAGCCCTCAAGAGAATGGGTTATGCGCAAGGGGAAATCGACGATATCTTGAGGTATATCAAGCAGAAAGAAACGATCGAGGGCGCCCCCCATGTCAAACAGGACCACTTGCCTGTCTTTGACTGCGCGGATCGGCCGGTGAATGGAAGTCGATCCATCGAATATCTCGGCCACATCAAGATGTGCGGAGTGATACAGCCTTTTCTTTCCGGAGCGATCTCCAAAACCATCAACCTCCCCAACGAGGCCTCGGTGGAAGAGATCCAGGAGGCTTATATGCAGGGCTGGAAGCACGGGATGAAATCGGTGTCCGTCTATCGGGACGGATGTAAAATGGTGCAGCCGCTTTCCAACAAGGAGAAAAGCCAATACGTTAGCGGACCGCAACATCGGAACATGCCCAAGGACCATCCCGCCCTGCAGCACGAGTTTCGGATCAAGGGCTTCAAGGGTTTTCTGACCATGGGTCTGTACCCGGAGGACAAGGAGTTGGGTGAAGTCTTCCTCAATTTTGCCAAACAAGGCTCCACCCTCCAAGGGATGGGCATGGCTTGGGCAATCGCCATCTCGATGGGTCTGCAACGTGGCGTGCCACTGGAGGACTACGTCCGCATGTTCGCTCATATGAGCTTTGAGCCGGCTGGATATACCGACAATTCTCAGATCCCTTTTACCACGTCCATCCCCGACTATATGGTCCGTTATTTGGCAACCCAGTTCCTCAGTCCTGAGGTTCAGGAGGCTTTGGGCATCCACAACGTGAAACCGAATGGAAGTATTCAGGACGGTGTGCAGGTGAGGTTCTCCGACCAGGCAAATCGGCCCAAGAGCACCAGCGCTACCCAGCGGTTGCTGCAGGAAAGCAACCGGGAATCCCACACCTGCCTCACTTGCGGGAATCTCATGCAGCGAAACGGCAACTGCTACGTTTGCGGTGTCTGTGGAAGCACCTCAGGCTGCAGTTAGAGAGTTTAAGAGAGAATTTAGGGACAGGCCCAAGAATTCTCCGAATTCGGGGCCTGTCCCTAAATTCCTCCTAAATTCTTTAATCTCCCTTTCCTAATCTCTCTAGTTCCCAAACATGGAAAGCCTGAATTCTTTCGACACACCCACAACCAGGCCTGAGGAGGGGTCGGTGTCGCGAAATCCCAGAACGAGGGCCACATCCCAATAGAGTCCAGCGGCCTTGACCTGAGTCCCCAACCGCAACAGAGACTGCTCTTCGGTTCCGATTCCTCCCGCCCCCACTCGGCCATAGGCGTCGACCACCACATTGATCTGGTCATTGAGTGGGTGTATCAAGGCCAGGCCGTAAGTAAACAGGTCGTCCTGAGCTCCAGGGCTTACCGGATCTCCCAAAACGGCCAGACCCAATTCCGTGAAGAACTGGAGGCTCCCGAACTGTTTTTGAAGGAGAAAACTGCTGAAGAAGTTGGTTTCATCATTACCCAATCCATTTTGGTTTGAGGCATTGGGCATCTGAAAGCCAAAACGCGTCGATATGGCCGGCCATCGGTTTTGCTCCTTTTTGAGGAGTACCTTAGTGGCCATGGTGAAGTCTCCAAAGTCGCTCGTTGAATTTCCCGAAAAGTTGAGATTTGGCGTGTTGGGCGCGTCAAAGCGACTCTCAATGCTCAAGATGTCCTGGATGGTTCCCAGAACCTGGATTTCAACGTTGTCCGCCGCCCCAAAACGCACTCCCACTACCCCGATTCGAGTCAGATCTCCTTCCAGGCCGGAAAAAGTGAAAACGGTATCTTGAAGGAACTCCAGGCCGATATCGAAAAGGAGATAATTCTTCTTGACTGTCTCCGCTCGCTCAGTGATGAGAGGGCGCTGTTGAGACAAAAGCAGGGCAGGTTGGAAAATCAAGAGAAGCAAGGGCAGATATTTCATGGGGATAGATCTCCCAACTCATTCTGAAGAATGGAGCGAGACACTAAGTTAGAATCTCTTTAACTTTCTCAAAGAGACTACTGGATTCTTCAGCATCTCCTGAAATTGCGGCTAGCTGTTTGAAGAGTTCCTTTTGTTCCTTGGTCAATTTCTTCGGGGTGGCGACTTTGACTCGAACCAGCTGATCCCCTTTGCCGTATCCGTTTAAGCTAACAATCCCTCGGCCCTTTAAGCGGAAGACCGTATCGGACTGGGTGCCTGCTGGAATCTTGATCTTTTGGGGCTTTTCCAATGTGGGCACGGTCGTCTCTCCGCCCAGAGCCGCCTGGGAGAAACTGATCGGTATCTCGCAGTAGATGTTGTTGTCCTGGCGCTGAAAGAAGGGGTGCTCTTCGACGGATAGAACCACATAAAGATCTCCCGAGGGCCCGCCCTTCGGTCCCGCCTCCCCTTCCCCCATAATCCTCAAGCGAGAACCCTGGTCCACTCCAGCGGGAATTTTGATCTCAAGTACCTTTTCTTTTCTTACTTGTCCCTGGCCCCGGCACTGGGGACAGGCCTTTCTGATCAACTGCCCCGTACCTTGACAGGTGGAGCAGGTTCTGCGAATGGTGAAAAAACCTTGTTGGTATCGAACACTCCCCTGTCCTTGGCAGGCGGTGCAAGTGCTCAAACCCTCTTTAGGATCTGCTCCTGTACCCTGACAGGATGTGCAAGTCTCCTGGCGGGGAATCTTGATTTTCGTCTTCACGCCAGCCACAGCTTCCGTGAAACCGATCTCAAGATCGTATCGAAGATCCGCTCCCCGCCGAGGTTGTTTCGACTGTCTTCGGGAGCCTCCAAAGATATCCCCGAAACCGAAAAAATCACCCAGGATGTCACTGAAATCGGAGAATATGTCGGGATCGAATCCTTGAAATCCTCCAGCCGAGGAACTGACGCCAGCATGCCCAAAGCGATCGTACCGAGCTCTTTGATCGGGGTTACTCAACACGCTGTACGCTTCAGCGCCCTCTTTGAACTTTTCCTCCGCCTCCTTGTCCCCGGCATTCTTATCGGGATGGTGCTGGATGGCCAATTTCCGATAAGCGCTCTTGATTTCCTGCTCACTGGCGTCTTTTCTGAGGCCGAGTATTTCGTAGTAGTCTCTTTTCTGCAAAGCACTCTCCTGAGGCTAAAGTAATCATAAGATCGCTCTGGGTCGCTGACAAGCTGGCGGTGACTTGCTTATTCCTCTTCTCCTTGCCTTTTCTCCTGGGCCACGGACGGTTCGGCCGGGTGAACGGCAACCTTGACCTGGGAAGGGCGTAACAGTCGGTCCTTGAGTTTGTAGCCCTTGCGATATTCATCCAGAATCTCACCCTCTTTGTGGCCAGTGGTAACCTCTCGGACCACCGCTTCATGCACGTTCGGATCAAAAGGCGCTCCCACTCCGGGTATTTCAATCACCTCGAACTTTTGGAGCACGGACTGAACCTCCTTGAACATCAACTCGTAGCCCTCACGGTAGGCTTCCAGCTCGGATTCACCGGGTGCTGCCTTTAAGCTGTGGAGCCCTTTCTCGAAGGCGTCCAGGACGGGTAACAATTTCTCAAGGACACTGGCCTGAGCGGTGAGACGCAACTCCTCTTTTTCTTTTACGACTCGTTTGCGATAGTTCTCAAACTCGGCTTGTTTACGGAGGAGTAAATCATGGTCCTCCTCTTTCTCCCTGCGCAGGATCTCAATGGTTTCTAGAGAGGAGTCCGGTTGCGGACCTTCAGACTCTCTTTTTTCAGCGCCTGGATGGGTCTCATTTTCTGGGACGCTATCTTGTTCCTCCAGATTCACTTTCTTCTTCCCCATAATGTTTTCGAATACTCTTGCGGTGAGTGGAAGTGGATCAGGCGCTGTTCAGTAGCTTGCCGAAGAGTTTGGCCACATAGTCCACCAGGCTGATCGCCTTGTCATACTCCATGCGCGATGGCCCCAAAATGCCCAGACTGCCGATGGCCTTCTGATCACAAAGATAGGGGGATGTGATCAGTGCCCAATCACGCATTCCCGGGATGTGTTTCTCAAGGCCGATTCTTACTGTCGGGCCGGAAGAGTTGGCCTTGAGACATTCGGTAACGATCTTAACCAGGCGACTCTTTTCTTCGAAGGTCTCGAAGAGGACTGTCATTTTGTTGATGTCGGCAAGCTCCGGCTTTCGTATCATGCCGGCCGTACTTCCTAAGTAGACTTCGGCTTCCTCGTCCTCGTCACCTTCGTACTGCACGAAGCTGGCAGCGCCAAGCAAGGTCACATTCTTCAACATCCGATCGTAAAGAGATTTTTCTTCCAACATGAGACGATGCAACTCCAATCGAATCTCGAGTAGAGTCTTTCCCTCAAAATGGGCTACAAGATAGCGACCCGCTTGATTCAGCTCCCTTTGCGAAAAATCCTGATCGGTCTGGATGAGTCGATGTTGAACGAGTCCTGATCCAGTCACCAATACTACCAGGATTCGCTTTTGGGAAATCCTGACGAATTTAATGTGTTTCATTGCAGCACGGGAGATCGGCGGGGCCAACACGAATCCCACATTGTTCGATAAGGTGGAAAGAACCTGGGAAGTCTTGCTCATCAATTCCCCGGGATCCGTTTCTTGCTCCAAACTCTGTTTGATGCGATCTACTTCCCGAGCCGATAGCTGTCGGGTATCCGGGAGAGAGTCCACATAAAAGCGATAACCCTTGGCAGTGGGAACTCTTCCCGCCGAAGTGTGGGGTTGGGTGAGAAACCCCACTTTTTCCAAATCAGCCATGACATTGCGGAGGGTGGCCGAACTCAGTTTTTCCCAGTAGTTCTTGGCCAGGCGACCAGAACCAACCGGTTTGCCATCCTCTACGAACTCCCGGATTAATGTCTTGAGCACATCCTGAGCCCGCTCGTTCAGTTGAACTGTAGATCCTTGTCTGGCCATCTCTAGAGTTTATAGTATAATCGTTTAATAAGACGCAATTCCTCTATAAAAATCGCATCCTGGTAAATAGCGGCCTGGCTTCATCCGGATAGGATGACACTCTCAATTGGACTCGGAAAGTTTTCTCAAATCCCTCCTTGAGTGCTTTACAGAGGGTTTCAAATGCCACCTGATGGCCACTGGCCCGGGACACAGAGAGAAGGGATTTTCTGAGCACATTTTCCTGGATACCCAAGGCTACAGCCATTTTTGGGTAGTCGACCTGCAACGGAAAGCAACCTTGCTGAAGAAAGCTTCTTCTCAATCTTCTCTGAGCGCCTCCCGCTAACTTGTAACCACCCAACAACAGTTCATAACGAGAAGGAGTCATGAAACAAGGTTGCTTCCCCCCGTTGGATGGTGCAAGAGGTGGCGATTCTCGAGCACCCTTGGCGAGTTGGGCGAAGATGCCCAGGCTTTGCAAACCAGCCCTCAGTGCTGCGGCGATCGCTCGATAGGTGTCCTTCACGCTCTCCAGCGGAAAGTACTTGGCATGGTTGGAGACCAATGAATAGGTGAGTTCATGCTCGTGAAAAACGGCCCGGCCACCGGTCGGCCGATGGACGACCGGAATTGCCGCTCGCTGGCAATAGATCTGATTGACGGCCTCCTCAACCTTCTGGTGTTTTCCAAGAGAAATGGTGGGAACCGCCCACTGATAGAACCGAACCACGGTGATCTTGTGCGAGCACTTCTCCGCCCAATCAAGAAGTTCTCGATCGATCCTCATGTTCTCGAGGCCCGACCTGGGACGGTCAACAATGTAGGCCCAGCTGTCACAAGAGCTCATCGAGGTTATGGTAGGGTAAATCGTGAGAAGTGGCTACAGGCTCAAAGGTCACCTGACCTTTGTAGACGTTCACGCCATCCTTTAAAAGGGGATTTTCTCGGATCGCATCCTTCATACCCAAGCTGGCGATCTGACGAATGTAGGGAACCGTTGCATTGGTTAGCGCTAAGGTGGAGGTTCGTGGCATGGCGCCTGGCATGTTGGTGACGCAGTAGTGCACGATTCCATCGACCGTGTAGACGGGCTCGCTGTGGGTCGTGGGGCGGGTGGTTTCACAACACCCGCCTTGGTCCACCGCCACGTCAACGATCACCGCTCCCGGTTGCATTGAGGAAATCATCGTGCGCGTAATGAGCTTTGGGGCGCTGGCTCCAGGGATGAGCACCGCCCCAATGACAAGATCGGCGTCCTTGATCAATTGGGCAATACTATAGGCACTGGAGACAACCGTGTTGACCTGGCCGAGAAACAGATCGTCAATGAACCGCAGCCGGTCCACATCCAGGTCCACGATGCAAACCCGAGCTCCCAAGCCGCGCGCCATCTTGGCTGCGTTAATCCCGACGGTACCTCCCCCGATGATTAAAACAGAAGCGGGACGGACTCCAGGCACCCCCCCCAAAAGAACACCACGTCCTCCAGTCGTCTTCTGAAGGTAATAGGACCCTACTGTGATCGACATGCGACCCGCAACCTCACTCATCGGCGCCAGCAGGGGCAGGCCTCCTTGGCCATCTGTGATGGTTTCGTAAGCCACGCCGATCGCCTTGCAGTCCAACAGAGCCCGGGTCAGTTCTGGATTCGGAGCCAAGTGCAGGTAACTGGATAGAATCTGTCCCTCTCGAAGTCTGGGGTACTCTTCCTGGGTGGGCTCCTTGACCTTCACCACCATGTCGCTGCGCACAAATACTTCGTCTGCCGTGTCAAGAAGCGTGGCCCCTGTCGCTGTATATTCTTCATCGGAGAATCCCGAACCCAGGCCGGCACCCTTCTCCACAAATACGGTGTGGCCGTCCCCGGCCAGGGCATGAACACCGGCAGGGACTATTCCCACTCGATATTCATTGTCTTTGACTTCCTTGGGAAGGCCGATATTCATTGATCCTCGCGCCGCATTGAGGCAACGAACCCGGGCTTAATCGATCTGTGCTCGCTGCAGATGTCCACTGAAGTCCAGGTAAACGGCTTTCCACTCAGAGAAAACATCCAAAGCCGCTTCTGCAGCCTCCCTGTGACCATTACCGGTCTCCTTGGTTCCCCCAAAGGGCAGGTGGATTTCCGCTCCAGTCGTAGGAGCATTGACGTAGACAATTCCTGTGTTCATCTCTCTTATCGCGACAAATGCCTGGTTTATATCCTGGGTATAAATGGCGGCGGAAAGTCCATATCGAACACTGTTTCCGATCTCTATCGCCTCTTGGAAAGATGAGCACGGAATGACCGAGACCACCGGACCGAAGATCTCCTCCTGGGCGATCTGCATGTGGGGATCCACATCTCCGAAAATCGTGGGTTCAATAAAGTGGCCGTGTTGATAGCTTCCGTCTTCGAGAGCCCTTCCACCGCAAAGAAGCCGCGCACCTTCCGTTTGGCCTATAGTCAGCCATTGAAGGATCGATTCTTTCTGCTTTTCGCTCACTACCGGGCCCATTTCAGTTTCAGAGTCCAGTCCATTCCCAACACGCAGTTTCTGGGTACGCTCAACCAAGTCGGAAACAAATTTCTTGTAGACATTTTTGTGAACGATCACCCGGCTTGAGGCCGTGCATCGTTGTCCGCTGGTGCCAAAGCCGCCCCAAAGCGCACCATCGACAGCCAGCTCCAGGTTGGCATCCTCCATCACCAAGATGGCGTTCTTTCCACCCATTTCCAGGTTGCACTTCTTGAAATCGCGAGCACACCTTTGTGCGACAATTCTTCCCGTGGAGGTGGATCCGGTGAAGGAAACAACCCTCACGTCCTTGTGTTCAACCAGTGCGCTTCCGGCATGAGATCCGCTTCCGGTGACCAGATTGGCAACACCTTTGGGTAAACCTGCCTCCTCGAACGCTTCCATGAAATGCACGGCAGTGAGGGCGGCATCGGAAGCAGGCTTGAACACGCAAGTGTTTCCACACACTAAGGCCGGAAGCATCTTCCAGCTTGGAATGGCGATGGGAAAGTTCCAGGGTGAGATGATTCCGCAGACACCAACAGGCATGCGCACACTCATGTTGAATTTATCACGCAGTTCTGAGGGTGTGGTGTGACCATACATCCGCCGACCTTCTCCGGCCATCCAATAGGCCATGTCGATGGCCTCTTGAACGTCTCCTCGTGTCTCCAGCAAAATCTTTCCCATCTCCCGGGTCATGTCGCGAGCGATTTCCTCTTTGCGATGAGTCAGGATCTCCCCTAATCGGAACAGGATTTCACCTCGTTTGGGTGCGGGAGTTAATCTCCACTGGGAGTAAGCCTCACAGGCGGCTGCTACCGCCTTCTCGACGTCCTCCGATGTGGAGTCTTGAAAGGATCCAACCAGCTCACGTTGGTCAGCAGGATTGTGATTGTCAAAGGTGTTCCCGGAAGAGGATTGAACCCATTCACCGGCAATCAGGTTCTTGTAAGCTTTGGCCTGGGCCATAGGTTTCTTATTGTATTGCGGGTTGGGAGAATTAAAAAGCTAGGGGGGGGCACAGCCTAAACTTGTAGGGGTCAGCCGGTGGCTGACCCGAACCGAATGAACGGCACATCCTTTACCAGTGTGGCTCCGGTTTTGCCATCCTAACTGTTCGGGCGAGCCACTTGTGGCGAGCCACCGGCTCGCCCCTACGCCGCTTCGCGACGACAGCCTATGCATACCCTCCTAAGGCTTTTTGAATGAAGTATAAGCGATATTGAGCCTCCGTTCCTGCGGGCGCTGCCAAATAACACGCAGCACAATACCCGCACCGGAACCCATGGCGTTGATCTTATCGTACAGATTTTGGGCGGTGGTTACGGCCACGCCATTCACATGGGTGATGACCTGATTGCGGGCTAATCCGCTTTCATCTGCCAAGCTGCCGGGAGATACCTCACGGATCAGGACTCCTCTTTCGTCACCCAGATTCAACCTTTCCGCATCCTGCGTGGAGAGCGTTTCGAATTCCAGACCGATCTCTTTCTCTCGTTCCTCTTTTCTTCGCTGCTCGAAAGAAAGTCCTTCATTCTCGGCTTGTTCACGCCGGTCATACGTTCTTTCCGCCAGCGTTACGGTCAGATTCAGGACTTCACCCTTTCGAACCACGGCTACGGGAACGTTTTCCCCGGGAGGAGTATAGGCAACGGCCACCCGCAAATCGTTAAGATTTTCTATCTCCCGGTCTCCAAACTTTACAATCACGTCTTCGGCACGGATGCCGGCCCGGTAAGCGGGGCCGGTTTCAGCAGGATCGCCCTTTTCGTCGATGAGCTGGGTAATGAGAACTCCGTCTCCGTCCTTTATTCCCTTGGGATCATCCCCGGAAATGCCAAAGAATTCGCTCAATTCCGCGGTCAACGGGTAGGTGTTCATGGAAACCCCCAGCCAGCCTCGCTCAATTTTTCCTTTGGTCACGATCTGGTTGTAGGAATTGATAAAGACTGAGGAGGGAATGGAAAATCCCACACCCTGAGATCCACCGCTTCGGGTGAGAATAAGGGTATTGATCCCGATCACCTCACCGCGCATATTCACCAGTGGGCCACCACTGTTCCCTGGATTGATGGCCGCGTCGGTCTGGATATAGTCTCCAAAGATCGTGGAGCCGGGAAGCACACGGCCCGTGGCCGACACGATTCCTGAGGTGACGGTTCGACCGACGCCGAAAGGGTTGCCGATGGCCAGTACCCAATCGCCCACTCGCATCTTGGAGGTATCCCCCACCTTGGCGAAGGGTAAGGGTTCAGGTGCATCGATCTGCAAGACTCCCAGATCCGACTCAGGATCTCCACCCACGATGCGGGCCAGGAAAGTCTCTCCGCTGGACAGCTTCACTTCGATTTTGTCGGCAATTCTCCGGACACCCTGCCGGTTCTCCGAGGTGGCCACAACGTGATAATTGGTGAGAACATATCCATTGCTGTCCACGATCACGCCGGAGCCCAGACTGGTCGTTTTTCTCTCCTGAGGAACCATGGGCCCGAAAAAACGCTGCCAGAAATCGTCTCCGAAGAAATCTCGCAGGTCATCCGGAGATCCTCTCTCCTGCGGAGCACTGGTGCGAATCACTGCGGTGGTGCTGATGTTGACAACGGCTGGCTCAACCGTCTCGGCAACCCGGGAAAACCCTTCCGCTAGGGATATAGTCTCATTCAGCACCAACGGTGAACCCTCACCTTGAACCTTCAGGAGAGCCACCGCTTCTCTGTCCTCTTCAGCACTCAGCACCCGGTCAGAAACCAGCGTCCCGATGGTGATCCCCAGCAGTAGAGTCGTGAAAAGCGCCAGGAAAGTTATGCCCTTTTTAGATGTAAAGAACTGCTTCATATCGGCCATCCAAACCTCCACCTAATCTCATATGTGTCAGGTCATTGTTTTCTAATCTCATCATTGCTCTTGCTTTACCTTACGCTTGATTCGAAAAAGCGTTCCTCATTCTTAAATTTTATCACAGCCCAACAGTGGGCTCCTAGTCAAGAGTATGCATAGGTTCGCGTCACTGCAGTAGAAACCTTGTTAACCAGGACGATGGCGGGAAAAGTAGTCTCGGGTCGCTTCCATCACCTTGGGAGCCAGCAGTAAAATAGCCAGCATATTAGGCAGTGCCATCATTGCAAAGGTCGTGTCGATGAGATTGACCACCATATTTGCACTCCAAACAGCTCCTACGAAGAGCATCACGAGATAAAAGAATTCATAAATTCGACCGTTTTCTGGGCCGAAGAGATAGCTGAAGGACTTTCTGCCATAGTAGGAATAGCTGAACATCGTGGATATGCCAAAGAGCAGAACGATGACAACCAGGGCTACTTTACCG
Organism: Acidobacteriota bacterium; assembly: GCA_022562935.1. GTDB lineage: Bacteria > Acidobacteriota > UBA6911 > RPQK01 > JADFOI01 > JADFOI01. Next base: position 2,396 of record JADFOI010000036.1, on the reverse strand, counting down.
AACTCCCCCATAGCTGCTTCAAAAGCCTGGGTGGTGAGAGAAACCCCCTGGATTTCTTCGCTTCGCCAGTTCCCACTGGATAAAATCACAAAGGCCGTCAGAGAACACACCACAATGGTGTCGATGAAGGGACCGATCATGGCCACTAATCCTTCTCGAACGGGTTCGGTTGTTTTGGCTGCGCCATGGGCCATAGGGGCGGTTCCGATTCCCGCCTCATTGGAGAAGGCCGCTCTCTTGATACCCGTCTGGATGACGGTCATCACCGAAATGCCGGCGACTCCCCCCGCTGCTGCGGTTCCGGTGAAGGCATCATGAACAATCTGGGCGAAGATTTGAGGAACCAGCGGGTAATGAACGAGGACCACATAAAGGGAGGCCAGTAGATACAAGAAACACATGAACGGAACCAAACGGCTGGCCACCTTGGCGATTCTCTTGACCCCACCCAGAATGACCACAGCCACTAAACCCGTTAACACCAGGCCGGTGAGCCAGGACTGTACGCCGTAAGTGTCCTTCAGGATCTCCGCCACTTGATTGGCCTGAAACATGGCCAGGCAACCGATGGTCCCGCAGACACTGAAGAAAATGGCCAGGAAACGGAATTTGCGGCCCAATCCCAGTTCCATGTAGTACATGGGCCCGCCCTGAACGTTCCCCTGACTGTCTGTACCTCGATACAGCACAGCCAATGTACAACTGAAAAACTTGGTGGCCATTCCCACAAGAGCAGCCATCCACATCCAGAAAACCGCGCCTGGGCCACCCTGGGTAATGGCGATGGCGACTCCCCCGATATTTCCCATGCCGATGGTCGCGGATAGGGCGGTACTCAAAGCCTGGAAGTGACTGATGTCTCCTGGATCCCCTTCCCGATCGAATTTCCCCTGCAGAATTTCAAGAGCGTGTCTGGTGCCGGACAAGGGGAGAAACCGGGAATAGAGGGTCAGTAGGGTACCCCCCCCCAGTAACAGTATGAGCAGGGGAGTCCCCCAGGCAATGTCTACGGCCACAGATAGAATTCTATCGAGAGTCTGCACTGTAGGTGTCTTGTTCCATAAATACGGTGACGTTTGGGGCGAGCGCGACGGCGTCGACTTCGCGAAGCGACGACGACGCGATGTCAGTGTACATCACGGAGGAGGAGCGACAAAGCAATCGATGCCGTCGCGACGCCACCCTTCGGTCTGATGGAGGTTGCGGACGATCTCTGTGTCTCTCGTCGTCATCGATGTACATGGACCTCGCCTCCTCCTCCCTCCTTGACCTCCCCAAGCAAGCCCCATCAGCAAACGTTACCGTATTTATGGAGCGAGACACCAAGTTAAACCAGCTTTAACTTGGCATAGCTCTGCAGCAGTCTTTTGATGCCCAGTCCCGGAAACTGTACGGTGATCTTCAAATCATCGCCCGTGTCCTGAACTCGAAGAATTTTCCCGTAACCAAACTTCTCATGAACGATTTGGGCGCCAGAAACAAACTTGCCATTCGACCCCCTTCCTTTCTGGGAGAGTTTGCTTAAGAATCCACGAACGCTTTCAGGCGAATCGTAGGTTTTCATCCCAATATTTCCAGCACGCCTGCGCTGCCGATATTTTCCCGAACCAGAACCGTGCTGGACCGACTCGCGCACCGGGAATGGGTCTGAAGAGATGCTGATCAGATGTTCCGGAATCTCCTGTAGAAATCGGCTGGGATCATTCATTTCGTTCCCTTCGCGACCGAAGAATCGACGACGACGGGAATAGGTGAGGTGGATTTTCTTCTGGGCGCGGGTCAGCCCCACATAGCAGAGACGACGCTCCTCCTCCAGGTCATCCTCAGCCACCGATCGGCTGTGGGGAAAGAGCCCTTCTTCACAGCCGACCATAAAAACAATGGGAAACTCAAGGCCCTTGGCATTGTGCAAGGTCATCAGGCTGACCGAGGCCGATTCGTCGTAATCGTCCGCTTCGGAACGCAAAGCGGCATGATCGAGGAATTCCTGGAGGGTGTATCCTTGCTCCGTATTCTCTCGAGCCAACATGATCAATTCTTCCAGATTAAGGCTTCGATTATGAGCTTCTTCCGAATCCTCGTTCCTGAATGCTGTCATCAAGCCGGTGGCCTCAATCGTCTTTTCCAACAATAAATGGAGAGGGAGTTCCCGAAAGTTCTGACAACCGTCGATGAGACCTAAAAAGGGCTGCAGCACCCGGTGAGCTCGGGCCGGAAAGGTATTCTGCTCCAGACCTTCGTTAAGGGCCCGCCACAGAGAGGTTTTCTCCTCACGGGCTCTTTGGTGGAGATGATCCACCGTTACTTGCCCGATCCCTCGTGGGGGCTGATTGATAATCCTCAAAAAGGATACGTTATCATCAGGATTGACCACGACACGCAGGTAAGCGAGGGCA
>JADFOI010000035.1 GCA_022562935.1 Acidobacteriota bacterium | reverse complement strand
ACTCCTATCAGGGGTAGCCTAAGTACTCCCTTTCATAAATACGGTAACGTTTGCGGATGGGGCTTGCGAGGCGAGGTCGCGAAGAGAGGAGGAGGCGATGCCCTGACATCGACTCGTCGTCGCGCCTCGATCTGGGCTCCGTCGCGCTCCCAACAAACGTTACCGTATTTATGAAAGTGAGTACTAAACCAAAGTCATGATCCGAAGATGTGGCAAGAGTGAGTTTGAGGTGATCAACGCGATCATCAACGACTCTGCTCAGGCCTACAAAGGCGTGATTCCCACCGATTGCTGGAAAGAACCCTATATGTCTCGAGACGAACTCCAGCATGAGATAGAAGATGGCGTTTTGTTTTGGGGATGTGAAGAAAATGGTGAGCTGGTCGGCGTGATGGGAATCCAGCAAGTGGAAGATGTGACTCTGATCCGACACGCCTATGTCCGCACGGCCAGGCGGAATAAGGGTATCGGGAGAAGGCTCTTAGCTGCCCTTCGAGAACAGACAACCGGCCAGCTTCTGGTAGGGACCTGGGCAGATGCAGCGTGGGCGATTCGCTTCTATGAAAAACAAGGGTTTCAATTATTATCGCCAGCGGAGAAGGACCGGTTGTTAGAGAAGTACTGGTCCATTTCTGATCGCCAGGTCGAAGCCTCCGCGGTACTTTCAAAAATCAAAAGAGTGGGTGAACTTCATCGCCAGTGAGCGGTCCAGTTCGGCCGGTGCGTCGGTCCGGTCGCGAAAATCGTTGTAGACGATGAAGAAGTCATCGCCCGGACGATAAATGTAGTTGAGCCGAAAATTGACCCCAATCACGTCACTGGAGCTGTTGTACTGGAGTTTCACACTGGTCAACCATTTCCGGCTAAAGGCGATATTGAGACCGCTATTCACCTGATGGAAGGTCTCCAGTTCTCCTCCGAACAACCCGATCCTGTTTATCGTATAGCGGATGTCAGTGGAAAAGCGGCTGCTGAACTTGATGACCGGAGTGATCTGCCATTGGTGGCGTCGGCCACCTTCTCCGTAGTAGTCCTTTTCAAACCGGTAACCCACGCTGCCGCTGAGCTTGCGAGCGGGGTTCAACCTGTAGTTGAATGAGGAATACCACCAGCTGTAGCGTCCCACAGGGACGATCAATCCTCCCGGGAGGCGAAGCGGATCGATGAGGTTTTCCGTTGGTCGGTGGGGCCCGATTCGAATCGAACTGCCGTCCTGAAAGGAAATATTAGAGCTAAAATGATGGAGTCGTGTCTCCAACTCGTTGTCCACGACTCTCTGGAAATCCTCCAGACGGTAGGAAAGAGTGAACTGACGAATGGTATCGCTGTTGGGGCGAGGGGAGATGGCAAACCGGGACTCCAACTTGCGTGTGCCTGGCCGTTCTAAAAAGCCCAGGTCCGACTGAAAATTTTCATCGAGTAGAACATAGCCAAAACCTGTATCCACCAGATCGTCCTTCCAGCTCGCTTGAAAAGCTCCTGTTATCTGGTTGTCGTCAATACCATCGGTAAAAGACCTGCCCAACATGCCAACGAGGGCAAGGTGGTCAAAGAAAATCAGGTTTTGATCAATGCCGACCACCCGGTTGAAATCCCCTCCTTCCGCCTGCCGGTTGGTGAAAAAGAAGCCCAAATTGGAGCGTGATAAAACGTCCCGTTTCAGGCGGAAGACGGTAAAATTATCGCCTGGACGAAGCCCAAAGTCGCCGGTTTGAGCATTCAGAAATCCCAAGCTGAATTTTCCCCCAAATTTACCGGCCACCTTCACGCCCCCCAGCATGGGGATCTCCTCTCCATCATCGGAAAGGCCAATGGTGCGACTGTGGTACAACTTGAGCTGAGGTCGGCCTTCACCGCGAAAGATGCCGAATTCGAAGATGCCGGCACCTTCCAGGAAGAACTCCCTCTTTTCCGGGAAGAAGACCGGAACCCGGTCAAAGTTGATGACTTGATTGTCGACTTCCGTCTGGGCGAAATCGGTGTTGAGGGTAGCATCCAGAGTCAGGCTTGAAGTGATGGGGAGTTTGAGATCCTCCAGGCCCACGTCCCCCAGATAGTTGGTGTTTCGACCCGCAGCCCCTTGTGTGATTACCCGGCCGCTGAGATAGGGCTTGATACGAAGTCGCAAACCATTCCCCGTGTTCGTCACTCCCCGTAAGTGCCCGGCCTGGGAAACCTGCATAAAGTCAAAGTCTCGGCTGAAGTTGTTCCAATAGCTCAACTCGTTCTTGCGCCGAATGATACGTTCGAAGTCGACCCCAAAGCTGGCGTCGTCACTGGACGTGGAGGAGAAGCGGATGGACTTCAGCGGAATCTGGATCTCGGCGAACCAGCCCTCCTCGGTTATGGTGGCTTCCGCTGTCCACTTTTCGTCCCAATTGCTGTTGACATCTCTTCCCTCGTCGGTGATCAGGGCGTCGTACTGAGTCCCTCTGGGATTGATTCGAAACAGGAAAGCGCTTCGGTGGTCGTGAAAGGTGTCCAGAATAATGGCAAAACTGTCGTCGTTGTTGAAGTTATTGTCCCGCCGCAGCTCCGTTGCCAAGATCCCCTCTGCCTGGCTGTCCCAACACTCCACCCCAAAGTAAATATTGTCCTTGTCGTAAAGCACGCGAATCCGGGTTTTCTCGGTGGAGGGCATCCCTTCGTCCGGATCCCTTTGGGTAAAGACATTGGCCTCATCGGCTCGGCTCCAGGCCTCCTCGTCGAGTTTTCCATCCAAGACCAGAGGCCCCCCGCTGTCTCTGAGGTCCAGCCAATTTTTGCCGTGTTGTTGGTCTTCTGGAGTACTCTGGGACATCAAGATCGGCTGCAGAAAAAGCAACAGGAGTAAAAAAGTGCCTAATTCTCTTAGGGTTTGCATCATGATCCGGTCCCTTGCACGCTTACGCTTCTTCGCCCTTGAGCCAAAAGCCAATCTCCCTTTATCATCAGTTAAAAAACAGGTGTGTAGATGCGGCTCACTATTATGATCCCAGAGCCAGCCATATTCAAGTAGAGTTTTGAAGGGACAACCGCCATCGAAAGCATCCCGTTTCCCCCCGGGTACAAGGTTGGCTTTGACCTTGACTCCGCCCAGGTGGAGTGGGAAAATCAGCCCGATTTTGTCCTTGAGAAGCCTTGCCATTACCCTAACCCTGTTCATTTGTTCCCAGCTCTGGGCAGTCGGCCAGCAGGATTTGCCCGCCAGCGGGCAGCATGGCCGAAGATCTCTCACTATTCTCCAGATCCAGGAAGCCCCTGTTTTGGATGGACGGCTGGATGAGCAGGCCTGGCAGGATGCACCGGTAGCCGATCAATTCGTGCAGCGGGACCCCGATGAAGGAATGCCCGCCACCGAGAAAACCCAGGTGAGCGCCCTTTACGACGCAGAGAACCTGTATTTCGGGATCCGCTGTTTTGACACCCGGGCAGAGGGAATCCTGGCCACTGAGCTGAGGCGGGATAATAACTTTGAGAACGACGATAGCTTTGCCATTATTCTGGACACCTTTCACGACCACCGAAATGCTTTCCTGTTCCGGATCAATCCCAGAGGGACCCAATATGATGCGTTGATCACCGATGAGGGCAGGGACGTTAACGCCGACTGGGATGAGAAATGGGAAGTTGAGACCCAGATGGATGAGGAAGGTTGGACGGCTGAGATCAAAATCCCGCTTCAAACCATCCGTTTTTCCGCCTCCAGTGAACGCTTCGGAATCGACTTTGAGCGCGTCATTCGCCGTAAGAACGAGTCCAGCTACTGGAACAACTACAGTCGAAATTTCAGCTTCCAACAGATTTCTCAAGCAGGTCATCTACAGGGACTCGAAGCCATGGTATCGGGATTGCGACTCCGCATCAAGCCTTACCTGAATGCCCGAATGATCACCCAGGGAGCCCAGGAGCGTAACACCAATTTTCTGGGAGACGTGGGTCTGGAGAACCTCAAATATTCGGTCACCTCAGGGTTGACCCTGGATCTGACGGTCAACACCGACTTTGCCCAAACGGAAGTCGACAGTCAGGTGATTAACTTCGATCGGTTTTCGGTCTTTTTTCCTGAGAAGAGAGAGTTTTTCCTGGAGGGCGCCGGCATCTTTGAAATTAGTCTTAACGCCGGCAGAACACCGGACATCAAGCTTTTCCACAGCCGCCGGATTGGCCTTTCCGCGGATCGGCAGGTTATCCCTATTTTGGCGGGTGCGCGGTTGACGGGTAAGGTGGGGGAGAAATTCACACTGGGAGTACTGGGAGTTCGTACCAATGACTTTCAGAGTCAACCCGCCGACAATTTTGCGGTCTTTCGCTTGAAGCGGGACATTTTGTCGCGCTCTTCAGTAGGAATGTTTTTCACCAGTAGGCGGGCGGACGGAGGATATTTCAATCGAGTTGTCGGAGTGGATCAGAATCTGATCTTTTTCGAGTACCTGAAAGTGGGCGGAATGCTAGCCAGATCCTTTACCGACGGCATCGACGATCGGCAGTGGCTGGGAGCGGTAGAAACTATATGGAGCGATGATTTACTTCAAGCGGGTTTTACCTATTTTGAGATCGGGGAAAATTTTCAGACGGATTTAGGCTTCATCAAGAGAGAAGCCGTCCGAAGCTATGGTCCTCGTTTCGCCATCTCGCCTCGCCCCAGCAGTGACCGCATCCGGCAGCTTAGTTTCGGAGCCCGTCTCGAGCACTTCCGATCGGTGGTGGACAATGAACTCCTCACCGAAATCTATCACTTCGACAACTCGATTCAGTTTCAGGACGGAAGTTCATTTGCCGTCAATCCGCACCGCCGGGTGGAAGTTGTGGACGAGGATCTGAATCTACCCGGCGGACTGGTGCCTCCCGGGACCTACACCTGGTGGCACGTGAACACGGAGTATCGTCTTAATCCCGCCCGCAAGATCAGTGGGAATCTCGAATACCGCTATGAATGGGATTATTATGGGGAGGGCGGCAAGCGGCATGAGTGGGTTCTGGCTCCCTTGGTGAAGTTCAACAGCCGTTTCTCTTTTCAGATGAATTATGGAATCAATCGTATTGAACTGGCGGGGAGCGAGCCGAGCACGTTCCATTTGTTGAACAACACCTTCAATTTTGCATTCAGCCGCAAATTGCTAACCAGCACCGTACTCCAATACAATAGCGATAGCGATGTGGTGGGACTGAATTTCCGCCTGAACTATATTTATCGACCCGGTGACGACCTGTTTATTGTCTTCAATGAATTTCGGGATCGTAGCCAAGCGACGACCGATCTTGACCGCCAACTCATCGTGAAGTTCACCCATTCCTTTGATTTTTGACTTATATTTTCACGGCAATCACAGCCAACCCATATGAGTAGAGCTTAGGAGGACCCATTGAAAAAGAGAAGCATCTTAGCCATAACACTGATTCTTTGTCTGATGGATACAGCCGCTGTCTTCTCACAGGCGGCTAATCCGCGGAACACAGCCACTCTGGGAGGAGGTCGGGTCACAGTTGAATATGGAAGTCCCAGCAGCAGAGGGCGAGATGTTCTCGCACTGATTGTCCCGGGTAGCTACTGGCGAATGGGGGCAGATGACAACACCACGCTCGACACGCAGACCGATCTTCGCTTCGGAGATGAAACGGTCCCGGCAGGCTCCTACGTGCTGCTTGCCCACTTCCTGGAGGGTGAGAACTGGGAGCTGATCATTAGCAAGGGCGTTCAAGCAGGCTTCAGGCCAAAAGACACGGTCGCCATCGTTCCCTATACATTGGAGAAGGGACACCTTCCCGTAGAACGGATGAAGATCGAACTGAAGGAGGAGATGGGCAAGTTCACCCTGATCCTGTCGTGGGGGGAATATACCCTCTCTGCCGAGTTCTCGGACGCGTCGTAGCCAAGACATTGAGCAGGGAGGGCAGGAAGGCCGGGAAGTCATGAAGGTTCCTTTTGTCGATCTTACCGAGCAGCATCGAGAAATTCGCGATGAGATCGATTCCGTCATAAGAGAAATCATCGACCAATCCTGTTTCGTGGGGGGACCTCACGTCGAGACTTTTGAGCGCGATTTTGCTGCCTACTGTGGGACCCGCTATGCAGTGGCCTGCAAGAGCGGAACGGACGCACTGAAATTGGCACTGATGGCCGTGGGTGTGGGCACCGGAGAAGAGGTCATCACGGTTCCTCATACCTTCATAGCAACCGTTGAGGCCATTACTTCAGTCGGTGCCCATCCCGTCTTTGTGGACATCGACAAAGCTACCTATCAGATGTCGCCCGATCGGGTGGCCGATTTTCTGGAAGGAGAATGTCGAGTCGAGAAAGATGGGAGGGTCGTGAACAAGAACTCGGATCGTCCAGTGGTTGCCCTCCTGCCCGTCCATCTTTATGGTCTCCCTTCAGATATGGAACCTCTTTTAGCCCTGGCCGACCGGTTTGGCCTCAAAGTGGTCGAGGACGCCGCTCAGGCTCATGGTGCCAGTTGCCATCTTGACGGAGAAGAGAAGAGAACGGGCACTTTCGGACAGGTGGGCGCCTTCAGTTTTTACCCGGGAAAGAACTTGGGAGCATTGGGAGAGGGTGGTGCCGCCGTCACCGACGAGCAGGATAGGGACCAGAGAATGCGACTCTGGCGAGAACACGGCCAAAGCGAAAAATACGTTCATGTTTCACCGTTGGGATGGAACATGAGGCTGGATACCCTGCAGTGTGCCGTGCTGAGTCTAAAATTAAAAAGCTTGGATAAGTGGAATCAAAAGCGACGACAGGCAGCCCAATGGTACCGGGAACGGCTTCAGAATGATGATCGGATCGTCTTGCCGGTGGAGCCCAGTGGGCGAAAGCATGTCTATCATCTCTTTATCGTACGGCTCCCCAACAGGCACCAAGTGAGAGAAGAATTGTCCAAGCAGGGAATCGGCGTTGGGCTTCATTATCCGATTTCCCTTCATCTCCAGAAAGCCTACCAGCATTTGGGATATAAGCCGGGAGACCTGCCTGTATCCGAAGCGGTTGCCGAATCGATCCTCTCCCTTCCCATGTTTCCTCATCTCACCGAAGAACAGGTCGACTATGTGTGCCGTACTCTGGTCGCTGCGCTTGGTTAGGTTTGTGCGGTCGTGCAGTCGTACTGTCGTGCAGTGGTGCGGTCGTGCTGGCACGAATTCTGGGACAGGCCCAGAATTCTCCCGTAACTGACTGAATTTCCACACTGAATTTTGGGGCTGGCACCGAATTCCCCTTTTCCCCCACCAATCCACCAACTCATGTAAAATTGAATTGTGGAATTTAGCTACACTCCGGAGCAGGAGATTCTGCGAGAGACGATTCGCGACTTTGCTCTCAAGGAAATTGCCCCTCACAGTATGGAGTGGGATGAGAAGCAGCACTTTCCCCTCGATCTGTTCAAGAAGCTGGGCAAACTGGGCATGATGGGGGCGGTCGTCGACCCCGAATATGGGGGAGCCGGTCTGGGATATCCCGACTATGTGGTCGTCGTTGAAGAACTTGCTCGTGTGGATGGTTCCATCGCCCTCTCGGTAGCCGCGCATAACTCCCTGTGTGCCAATCACATCGATCTCCTGGGAACCGAGGAGCAAAAGAAGAAGTACCTGACCCCGTTGGCCAGCGGTAAGGCGCTCGGGGCCTGGGCCCTGACCGAACCGGGATCGGGCAGCGATGCAGCCAGTGCCCAAACTCGAGCCACCAGGAAAGATGGATGTTGGGTTTTAAATGGAGCCAAGAGTTTCTGCACTCACGGGAGTTATGCGGATACTTATGTCATTCTGGCGGTCACCGACGGGAGTAAGGGAAAACACGGGTTCTCCAGTTTCATTGTGGAAAAGGGAACGCCAGGTCTCACGCCCGGAAAGAAAGAGAATAAGTTGGGATGTCGTTCCAGTGATACGGCTTCACTGGCCTTGGAAGAGTGTTGTGTGCCCGACGAGAACTTGCTGGGAGAGGAAGGAGAGGGTTTCATCGATGCCCTCAAGGTTGTTGATGGCGGGCGCATCAGCATTGCCGCCATGTCTTTGGGTATCGCCCAGGGATCTTTGGACTGCAGTATCAAGTACTCGAAGGAACGTCAGCAGTTTGGGCGGCCCATTTCCGATTTCCAGGCCATTCAGTGGAAACTGGCGGATATGGCGACTCGCATCGAGGCCGCCCGCTTGCTCACCTATCAGGCAGCCTGGATGAAGCAGCAGCAGGAGACATCCGTTTTCAAATATTCTTCAATGGCAAAACTTTATGCTAGCGAGGTGGCTGTGTGGGCGGCCGAGCAAGCCATTCAGATCCACGGAGGCTATGGGTATACCAAGGACTACCCGCCCGAGAAGTACTGGCGTGATGCCAAGCTCGGCACCATCGGAGAAGGGACGAGCGAAATTCAGCGTATGGTCATTGCCAGGGAAGTGCTCAAATAGGGTGACAGCAGAGTAGACGGAAGAATAGCCATTCCCAAAGAAGAGCTCTCAGAGCAAATCGAGAAAATACTTGAGGGTGACGTCCGTACTATTGCCCGCACCCTGACTCAGGTGGAGAACTCACGGGATGGTCAGGTCACCGAACTCCTCAGGAAATTATTTCCCCGCACCGGCCAGGCCTTCGTGATCGGTGTCACCGGGAGTCCAGGTTCGGGGAAGAGCACCCTGGTGGACCAACTAGCTCATCACTACAAGGATTCGGAGACGAAGGTGGGTATCGTCCTGGTCGATCCGACTTCCCCCTTTTCCGGAGGTGCGATCCTGGGTGATCGCATCCGCATGCAGTCGCTGTTTACCGATCCCCGAGTGTTTATCCGGAGCATGGCCACACGGGGAAAAATGGGGGGGCTTTCAACGGCCGTGGATGAGGCGTTGATGGTACTTGATGCAGCCGGCTATGGAACACTGATCGTGGAAACTGTGGGGGTGGGTCAGGATGAGGTCGATATCGTGAAGACCGCCCACATGACCTTGGTCGTTCTGGTACCCGGGATGGGGGATGATATCCAGACCATGAAGGCCGGCATTATGGAGATTGGAGATATTTTCGTCATTAACAAGGCGGACCGGGATGGGATCAACAGAACCGAGCGCGAGTTGGAGGCTCTGCTGTCTCTCTCTTCTCGAGAGGATGGCTGGGAACCGCCCATTGTCAAAACCGTCGCCACTCAAGGGGAGGGCATCCTGGAGCTGGTCGAAGGCATCGAGAAGTACCGCGACCTGCTCAGTGAGCCCCAAAGTAAGAAACGAAGGGAAGTCCCTTGGTTTCGGGAACGGCTGGTGGAGAAGCTGCGAGATCATCTGACTCGTGACCTTCTGGAGCGCATCCCTGAGGAAGAACTGGACCGGTATGCAGAAAAAATGATGACCCGGGAATTGGATCCTTATACCATCATGGATCGTTTACTGAAGAATCTGGATCGTTAAGAGAGTTTAGGGACAGGCCCCGAATTCTTCAAGAATTCGGGGCCTGTCCCTAAACTCTCCAGGAGGAAACAGATGATTAAAAGAATAGCCCACGTGGGAATCGCCACCCAATCCATAGCCGCTGCGAGGGAGTTTTACAACTGTCTGGGTCTCGAGTTGAATAGCGTCGAAGGGGTCGAAGATCAAAAGGTAAAGGTGGCTATTCTGGAAGTGGGCGATTCGGCGATCGAATTGATCGAGGCGACTCAAGAGGACTCTCTGATCAAGCGGTTTATTGACAAACGTGGCCCAGGGCTTCACCACATGACTCTTGAAGTTGATAATCTGGAAGAGCAGCTGGCCTTTCTGAGAGAGAAAGGCATCAAGCTGATTGACGAGAAACCGAGGCAGGGTGCCGAGGGTTCGTTGATTGCTTTTGTTCACCCCGACTCCACGGGAGGTGTTTTGATTGAGCTCTCTCAGCCTGCACCCGAGGGGTTGTCGTGAAATGGGGACAGTTTGAGTTGCATCTCATCTCGGATGGAAATGTGTGGTTGGATGGAGGTGCAATGTTTGGTGTGGTTCCCAAGGTACTTTGGGAGAAGAAGACCTCTCCCGATGAGAAGAATCGAATTCGTCTGGGTTTGAACTGTCTTCTCATCCAAACGGCTGAGAAGAACCTGCTCATCGATACCGGTTGCGGATTTAAATATAGCGAAAAGGAGCTTGATATTTATCGGATCGAGCACGAAACGGACATCCTTCGGGAATTGCAGAAAGTTGATGTTTCCCCTGAGAAAGTCGATTTCGTGATCAATACCCACTACCACTTTGATCACTGTGGAGGAAATACCCGTAGGGAGGGAGAAGAACAGTTTCCCAACTTCCCCAATGCCACCTACCTGGTTTCTCGTCAGGAATATGAGGACGCCAACCACCCCAACGAGCGAACGGAGGCGACTTATTTCCCCCATAACTGGAAGCCCTTGGAGGAGAGAGGATTGCTCCAGATTGTGGATGAAGACCAGGAGATCGTGCCCGGCATTGCTCTGGTTTCAACCCCCGGCCACACGGCGGGTCACCAGTCGGTGAAAGTCGAGTCAGAAGGTAAAATCCTGTTTTACATAGCCGATCTGTGCCCCACCTCGGCCCACATCCCCCTACCCTGGATCATGGGCTATGACCTTTTTCCCTTAACGACTCTGGAAGTTCGGAAGCGGATTTATGCCCAGGCCGTAGACGAAGAGTGGCTCCTTTTCTTTGAGCACGACCCGGAATTTCCCCTGGGTAGACTGTTCCAGGAAAATGGGAAGTATACTCTAGCGTGCGAACCCTGGGGGGAGTCACAAGGTTGAGATGAGTCAAGCAGAGATTGGCATAATCGGCGGCAGCGGGCTTTACGACATCCCCGGATTGGAAGAGAAGAGGGAGAGAAAGATCGATACCCCTTTTGGCAGTCCCAGTGATGCCTATATTCTGGGCCGGTTGGAAGGTAAACGTGTGGCTTTTCTGGCCCGTCATGGGAGAGGACATCGGATTTTACCCACCGAACTGAATTTTCGGGCCAACATCTATGGGTTCAAAATGCTTGGGGTGAAACGGCTTCTTTCGGCCAGTGCAGTAGGTTCCCTGAAGCTGGAACATAAGCCCATGGATTTTGTCCTCCCCGACCAGTTTGTGGACCGCACACGCCAGCGCGTTTCGACTTTCTTTGGGGAGGGCATCGTTGTCCACATCAGCTTTGCTGATCCTATCTGTTCTCAGTTGGCCCAGCAGGTGGAAGTCGCAGCCGGAAGGATCACTTTTCCGATCAAGCGCGGTGGATCTTACGTTTGTATCGAAGGACCCGCCTTCTCCACCCGTGCTGAGTCGGAACTTTACCGGAGTTGGGGGATGGATCTGATCGGGATGACCAATTTGCAGGAAGCCAAATTGGCTCGAGAGGCCGAAATCTGCTACGTCACTATTGCCATGGTTACCGACTATGATTGTTGGCATGAAGAAGAGGAACCGGTGACGGTCGGAGTGCTGCTTGGTTATCTGGAGAAGAACAGCGGGAATGCTCAAAACTTGATTAAGGAAGTTCTCAAGATCCTGTCTGATCAGTTTGATTGTCCCTGCCAGCATGCCTTGCAGGATGCCATAATTACCCAGCCGGATGTGATTCCTGAAACGACCAAGGAAAAGCTCAAAGTCGTTATCGGAAAGTACCTGTAGAAAGGAGAACCCAATGCCGTCAATACTTGCGGTGGGCTCGGTAGCATACGACTCGGTCAAGACGCCCTTTGGGGAAGCGGAAGAAGTCCTGGGAGGCTCGGCGACCTTCTTTAGTGTGGTGGCCAGCTTCTTCTCCCGGGTGAATCTGGTGGCCTGTGTAGGTGAGGATTTTCGTCGCGAGGACGTCGAATTTCTCGAATCGCGAAATGTCGATTTGACGGGCCTGGAATATATGAAGGGGCGAACCTTTCGCTGGAAGGGTGAGTATAGCTACGACTTGAACGAGGCCCACACGCTGGAAACTGAACTCAATGTTCTTTCCAACTTTCGTCCCAAGATTCCGAAGAAGTATCGCGATTCGGAGTATGTCTTTCTGGGGAACATCGATCCAACTCTTCAAAGGGAGGTCCTTTCCCAGGTGCTAAATCCTCGACTGGTGGCTTGTGACACCATGAACTACTGGATCGAGGGCCGCTTCCAGTCCCTTATCAAGACTCTGAAGCACGTGGGTATTCTGATTATCAATGACGCCGAAGCTCGGCAGCTGGCTAATGAGGTGAATATGGTTCGGGCGGCCCGTAAGATCTTGGGCTGGGGTCCTCGAATCTTGGTGATCAAGCGGGGTGAATACGGGGTTTTGATGTTTCAAGTCCCAGGTGAACAGAGCTTGGATCACGGGAGTTCTCTGGTTGTGCCTGTCTCCGGGGGTGACCTTACGATCTTCGGCGCGCCGGCCTATCCCCTTGAAGATGTCTTTGACCCCACTGGGGCGGGAGACAGTTTCGCTGGAGGATTCATGGGCTACCTGGCAGGTGTCAATCGTGTGGATACCCAGGCCATCCGCCAGGCCACCATCTTCGGGTCGGTTATGGCCAGCTTCTGCGTGGAAAAATTTTCTCTCGATCGACTTCGGGAACTGACCTACACGGAAATCGAGTTGCGCTATAAAGAATTCAGAGAGATGACCCGTTTTGAAGACATCGAGGAACTGGACAAAGTCCTGTCCTCCTAGCGAGCCGCTCAGCGAGCGGCTCGCGTCCCAGGTTCCAAGTTCCAGGTTCCAGCCTGCTGCGTCGTGAGTTCGTGCGGTAAACGAGAAGTTATTCGTCATCCGGGCTAAAATAGTCGGAATGGCTACTCAGTGGGCACCGCTTTTACTCCTGACAGCTCTGCTACAAAATACACCGGCTGTGGATCCCGATGCCCTGGAGTGGTTCCGCAAAGGGGAAGAGTTGATCGGTACCCCTGAGGAGAACTCCCAGCAGCAGACGGAATATTTCAAAAAGGCAGTCGAATTGGCTCCCGACTTTTCTGCCGCCCGCTACAATCTGGCCCTCATTTACCTCAAGCAGGAACAACGGGAGCTGGCCCTGGATCAGCTTGATGCTCTGATCGCTCTGGAACCTCAGGGGACTAGCGGTTATCTCCTTCGTGCTCGTGTCAGACTCGAGGGGGAAGACTTGAGTCATGCAGCCGAAGATCTCCAACAGGCTCTTGAACTGGATCCAGAAAATTACGAAACCTGGCAATTGATGGGTCGGATTCGCTATCAACAACGGGAATATAAACAGGCCGCTCGAGCTTTTGAGAAGATTTTGGAATTGAGACCCAATCCCGTGGGAGCCTATTTTGATCTGGCGTTGTCTCAGCAGTCCCTGGGGCAGCGGCAGGACGCCATCAAGAACTATCAAAGGTTTTTGATGGTTGTCCCCGACGACTTTCAGGCCAATTATTTCCTGGGAATACTGCAGCGGCAGGCCGGTCAAAACGATTTGGCCCTCAAGCTTTTTTTGAAGGCCGAGTCCATAGAACCCACCCACCAGGAACTGGCCCAGGAACTCGGTTATCTTCTTCTCGATCGAAACGACCTCGAGGGGGCCCAGAAGAGATTACTGCGCGCCGACTTGAATTTGGCCGTCAACCTGGCCAACCTGGGTGTCATCGCCAAAAGGCGAGGAGAGCACATCCAGGCAGAGGACTACTTTCGCAGAGCCCTTCAGCAAGAGCCAGAAAATGCTCTGCTCTGGGCCCAACTGGGTGATGTCATGGCCCAAACAGAGAGTGGACTGGAAGCAATTGAGGCTTATGAAAGGGCTCTTTACTATGATCCGCAAGACTTGGACACCCTCTACAATCTAGGGACTCTCTATGTAAATGAGGAGCGCTCTGAAGAAGCGATCGATTTGCTGAGACGAGCCCTTCAAATCGATCCCCAGCACGGTGCTGCTCACTATAATCTAGCCCTGGTGCTGGATGAAAGAAAAGACTTCGATGAGGCCCGGGTCCACTATTTGAAGGCTCTTGAATACGGTTCCGACAGTGCCTGGTGTCGCTTGCGGCTTGCCTTTTTGTGGGCCCGTCAGAACGAACCGATGGAGGCCTTGAAACATCTGGAAGTGGCTTTCGAGAGGGAACCTCAGAGATACGTCCGTCTCGTTCTAGATGAGCTGCTTAAGATAAGCTCTGATCTAGACAGTCTGCGCTACAGCCGGGAGTTCAACGATCTGTTGGCGAAATATCGCCCAGGGTTGGAGGAGTGAAAAGACCGCTGACAACTGACACCCCAAAGCACGACCGCACGCCGTGACGAGCCAGCCCGGATCACGCATGAATTCCCTATATACTCCACGACAGCACCACAGCACGCCGTGACGAAGTCACGGATAGAGCAGATACTTCTCTCGAGTCTGTTTGAACTCCTGGAGGGCCGGCTGCCACTGATCCACGATTTCCTCAACCGGCTTTCCCTGGATCAAGGCTTCACGAACGGAACTGTTTCCCATCAGACGGTCGAAGAAGACGCTGTTGAACTCGAGTTGTTCGGGGTGGAGTTTCCGCACCTCCGCCAGGAGGTGGAGCAGGATGCGAAGGGGATCCAATGAGTTACGGTCCAGGACATGTATCTGGATACCCTGAGATGGCTCATCCTGATATTTGGAAAATGTCGGAGTAAAAGCCTGTTGGCGAAAGTGCACACCAGGAAGCTGGAGCCGATTCAATCTGTTCACCAACTCTCGGCTCTTCAACCAGGGAGCTCCAATGTACTCAAAGGGTCGGGTGGTCCCGCGTCCTTCCGAGAGATTGGTTCCTTCGATCAAACAAAGGCCTGGATAGACGGTGGCCGTGTTTACGGTGGACATGTTGGGGGAGGGGGAGATCCACTTCAGGCCCGTCTGATCGTACCATTGTTGTCGTTGCCAGCCTTCAAGAGGCACCACTTTGAGATCGCATCCCAGATCGGTTTCTTGATTGAGCATCCGGGCCAGTTCTCCAACCGTCATCCCGTAGCGAATGGGGAGCGCATAGATGCCCACAAAGGACTCATATCCGGGCTGCAATACCGGACCCTCAACGCGGGAGCCGTCAATCGGGTTGGGACGATCCAGCACGATAAAGGGAATGCCCTGTTCGGTAGCCGCCTTCATACTCAGGAACATTGTGGAGATGTAGGTATAGAAGCGGACTCCCACATCCTGGATGTCGTAAAGCAGAACTTCAACGCCCTTTAACATCTCAGAGGTGGGTGCCTGTGTTTCCCCGTAGAGGCTGTACACATTCCCGTAGGTGGCTATGGCTTCCTCTGCCTGTGCCTGTGCCAGCAGCCCATGTTCGGGAGCGAACAGCGCGACCAGCTGGACGTCCGGATGTTGAGCCAACAGATCCATGGTGGCTTCCAGTCTGGAATCGACGCCGGTAGGATTGGTGATCAATCCGACGCGCTTTCCCTGGATCCAATTCCAATAAGGCTCTTCAAAGAGTCGGTCGGTTCCCACTCGAACCTGGCCAACGGGCTGAAGTGAGGGAGAGAGAGAAGGAGAGCAAGACAGAGAAAGACAGAGAATGAGAACGGCAACAAGGGTGAAGAAAGCTTTGCCCTGAGTGACTTGCATGAGTTAGCTAGCCCGCATTATGCATAAGTTCTCGTCACGAAGCGACGGTAGAGAATTCATGCATAGTCCGGGCTCAGGCCGTAAAGGGGAGTAAACTTGTTTTTCAAATAATCCAGAAAATAGTCTGAACTTAGGGGTTTACCACTAATTTTCTCAATCAGTTCCTCAGCGCTGACCGTTTTTCCCTTACCATGAATCTGTTTGCCCAACCATTCGCGCAAGGGCATGAGGTTTCCCTCAGCGATGGTTCCCTCCAGATCCGGAAGCTCTTTCCTGACCTGATGAAAAATTTGAGCCCCATAGAGATTTCCGAGCAGATAGGTGGGGAAGTATCCAAATGCGCCTTGTGACCAGTGGACGTCCTGCAGTACACCCTCAGCCGAGTTCGACGGTACCACCTCCAGATACTCCTTCATGCTGGTATTCCAGGCTTCCTCCAGGTCCTGGACTTTCAGATCCCCTTCGACCATTTGCTTTTCCAATTCGTAGCGCAGGATGACATGCAGACCGTAGGAGATCTCATCCGCCTCAACGCGGATCAGGGATGCCTCCACCCGATTGATGGCATGGACAAAGTCCTTAAGGGAGACATGGTCCAGTTGGCCTGGAAAAGTCTGCAGGAGGCGAGGAAACCAATGGTCCCAAAAAGCCCGGCTCCGTGCTATCTGGTTTTCCCATAGACGCGACTGGGACTCGTGGATTCCCAGGGAGATTCCGTCGCAGGCAAGGGAACCGTAATGTTCCGGGTCCAGCCCTTGTTCGTAGAGTGCATGTCCCCCTTCATGGATCATGCCGAAAAGCGAGGAGCAGAAGTCTTCCTCCGAGTAGCGAGTGGTGATTCTCACATCCAACGGAGAGAGTCCTGAACAGAAAGGGTGGGGCGATCGATCCAATCTTCCGGCATCCCATTGAAAGCCCATCGCGGTGAGCACGTCGCGTCCAAAGGCTTCTTGTTGTGCAGCAGGGAACTTGCCCTTGAGAAGATCCCGCTTGGGCTGCTTGCTCGAGGACCGAATCTTCTGAAGCAGAGAGGTGAGATTGGGCCTGATCACAGCGAAGCATTCATCCAGCCTGTCGACCGTCATCCCCGGCTCATAATGATCCAGCAAGGCCTCGTAGAGAGAGTCGGAGAACTGCAGACAACGGGCCTCTTCTTGCTTGAGCTTCAGAACTTTCTCCAGCCAGGGAGAAAAAGCGGCAAAGTCGGATTTTTGACGGGCTTTTACCCAGGCATCGTAGGCCAGGGAGGTGGTTTCAGCCAGCTCCCGAACCAGTTCCTCGGGAAGCTTGACCGCCTTCTCGTGCTCTCGCCGCATTTCTCTGACGGCGGCCTGCGGCCACAACTCCAACTCTTCAGTGCTCAGGCGTTCCAGGGTTTCACCCAGGTCGGGAGAGGTGAGCTTTTGGTGATACAGAGCACTTAAGGCAGAGAACTGACGTGCTCTAAAGGGACCGGCCCGCGAAGGCATCATGGTTTCCTGGTCCCAGGTGAGGATCTCAAGGACGCTCTTTAATTCGATGAGCTCCCGACTTTGACGCATAAAGGAATCCATAAGACTTTGCTGCATGATCGCTAGGAGCCAGTGTAGCGCACATTTCTTCCCGAAGAAATCTCCTTTGGCATACAATTGAAGGGATGTTTTTGAGAGGACTGATTTTCCTCCTGTTGCTCAATCCCCTCCAGGCCCAGGTCCTGTCCTCAGGCAAGCCTGAGGATGTGGGGATGTCCAGTGAGCGTCTGGCTCAATTGGATGAAGTGATCGAAGCATCCATCGCACAGGGAGAGACCCCCGGGGCAGTGGTGTTGGTGGCACGTCAAGGTAGGATTGTCTATCGAAAGTCCCTCGGTCACAGAGCCCTGATTCCTCGCCAGGAGGCGATGACCCTGGATACCCTCTTTGACGTGGCCTCTTTGACTAAGGTGCTTGCCACGGCCACCTCGATTTTGATTCTGGTAGAGGAGGGCAAAGTTTCTCTCACCGATCGTGTTTCTCAATATCTACCCCCTTTCGCACAGGAGGGGAAAGATCCCATTACCGTCGTTCAACTGCTGACGCATTATTCGGGTCTGCGCGCTGATCTGGACCTGGACGAACCCTGGGAAGGTTATGAGACGGCAATAGAACTGGCATTTCAGGAGAAGCCGATTTCTGAGCCCGGAGAGCAATTCATCTACAGCGATATTAACTACATTGTTCTGGCCGAGATCATCCGGGAAGTCAGCGGTCAAAGTTTGAATGAGTTTGCGGCCAAGCGGATTTTTTGGCCACTGGGAATGACGAACACCCGCTTTCTCCCACCGCCGCAAATTCACGATCAGATTGCCCCCACCGATTTCCGAGACGGTCAATTGCTGCGGGGGGTTGTCCACGATCCAACCACGGCTCGAATGGGGGGAGTTGCGGGACATGCCGGAGTGTTTTCCACCGTAGAGGACACGGCAATCTATGCTCAGATGATTCTCAATGGGGGCCTCTATAACGGAGTGCGAATTCTTTCGCCCCTCTCGGTGCTGCAAATGACCACACCCCAGTCCCCTGTTGGAGCCACCGATTGGCGTGGTCTCGGTTTCGATATCCGAACCCCTTTCAGTGGTCCTCGGGGCGATCTTTTTCCGGTGGGTTCTGTGGGGCACACCGGGTTTACGGGAACCTCGCTGTGGATTGACCCTGTCAGCGAGGTCTTTGTCATCCTTTTCACCAACCGGGTGCATCCGGATGGAAAGGGAAATGTGATTTCTTTACGTAAGAGGGTTGCTTCCGTGGTGGCAGCCTCGGTCATGGACTTGCCTTAAGCTAAACCTCAGAACTGATGTCCCAGCGCTGTCCGGTTTGTAAAACTCGTCTGTGGATGGATCCTCTTCTCACCCCAGGGCGACTCAGTTGCCCCCGTTGCGGGGCTAGCTTTAGGCCAACCGTGCCCTGGGTCTACTTTCGATTCCTCCTCCTGGTTGTTGTCACCCTTGCTCTTGTGGTGATCTTCTCTTTTTCCGAAAGCAATATTTGGATGATTCTTTTTCTCATTGGAGTTGCTGTTTTCTTCTGGTTCCTTCCTCGATTCATTGATTTGCAGCGCATTTCGGGTGAGCTGGGAGTGCCGGAAGGAACGATGGATCCCGAGGAGCTCAAATTGAAAGTGGGAGATGAGGACTGGGAAGAAGGTCATGAGGAATTCGAGGAGAAATCCAGGTTTCGACGGCTGATGTATCTTTTCATCGTGATTACCGTAACTTTGCTGATTTTTTTTCTTGCTGGTATGACTCGATAGGTCCCCGGTTTGTGCCGTCGTGCTGTCGTGCTGGTGTGCAGTCGTGCCGTTGTGCGGTCGTGCAGTCGGTGCCGAAACCCAAAATGTTGGACAGCAATCTTGCCCTATAGCAATGAGTCACAGTCACGAACTTCTGTCACGAAATGACGACCGCACGACAGCACAACCGCACAACGTCACGAAGTGACGACTGCACCACAGCACGAAGTCACGAAGTGACAACCGCACGACCGCACGAATTCGGCTCCTAAATCCCCCACCCTCCGCTTACCTGGATGTTGGTGCCAGTGACATAGCGGGCCTCCTCGGTGAGCAGAAAATTGACCACTCCAACTACATCCTGAGTCGTCCCAATGTAGCCGGCGGGAATGTGCTTCGTCATTTTCTCCAGCTCTTGCTGTGGTGCACTTCCGGAGTCAATGAACCCGGGAGATATCGCATTGACCGTGATTCCATGGGGTGCCAGCAGACGTGCCAGCGAGCGAGTCAGAATCAATACTCCGGCTTTGGCGATGTAGTGAGCCGTCAGTTGAGGTTGAGCGACCTGCTGATCCGCTTTGGCCATGCTGAAGTTGACGATGCGGCCCCAGCCCCGCTCCTTCATACCCGGCGCAATGACACGGCTCAGATAGAAAACCGGATGGAGATTGTTGGAGAACATGGAATGCCAGCCTTCTATCGTTTCTTCGAGTAGATTGATGCGGTGGTAGGGACCGGCACAGTTGATCAGAACGTCAATCCCTCTCCACTCGTTTTCCACCTGCCGGGTCATTTCTTCCGCAGCGTTCGGGTCCGACACATCGCACTGTAGGGCCATTGCAGAGCCGCCCAGTTCCTGGATTTCTCTGGCTGTCTCTTCTCCCTCTGTTGTGCTGGTGCGGTAACACAAGGCGATCGACCAGCCTCGCTCGGCCAGTGACAGTCCTATGGAACGACCGATACCCCGCGCACCCCCTGTGATCAGAGCAACTTTGCCTCTTTCATTCATACTGTCCCCTCTCGATCTCAAAGTAGTCATCCTGAAGGCTGACGTCAAGGTTATAGCCAGGCCTTTGAATGTTGTCGAGCAAGCCCGCATTTCTCACACCTGATCGTAGCGAGGGGGTGGAGATGGCTGTGGATACAAGGCGCGGTGTCCCCAGCCCCCGCAAACGTACTCTCTGCAGTACGATCAGTGTCTCGCTTCATAGATAGGATGACGTTTGCTGATGGGGCTTGCGAGGGGAGATCAAGGAGCACGGAGAAGGCGATGCAGGGACATCGACGACGACGAGCGACACAGAAGTTGCCCGCAACCCCCATCAGTCCGGAGGGTGGCGGCGGGACGGCATCAATTTCTTTGTCGCTCCTTCGCCACGATGTCACTGACATCGCGTTGTCGTCGCTTCGCGAACTCGACGCCGTCGCGCTCGCCACAAACAGCATCATATCTATGAAACGAGGCACTAAGGAGGCTGGGGGCACCCGCTTGCGGGTCGCGCAACGCAGTAGACGCGGCCAGATTCGCCGCCGCAGTAGATATAGGTGTGAGAAGTGCGGGCTAGCATCGATCACTGTGGTGGTGTAGCCTAAGGGGAATTTTTTGACTCTAAAGCGCAAAGGCAGGCCCAGGAAGTGGGGAGCACGGGCGGCAAGGGGGAGAAGAAATCATGAGCATTGATATGCAGAAACGCCGGAACAGGGAGCGGCTGGTGTATTTGCTGGCGGTCATCCTGATGATCATCCGGGTGGATTTCTGGTGGTGGGGGGAGGAAATGCCGCTGGTCCTGTTCGGCTGGATCAACGTGCCCATGCTTTATCAGTTTGGCATCTGGGTGGCTGGTTTCGCCTTGGTACTCTACACCGTTAAATACATTTGGGTGGACGAACAGTAGGGGAAAGCAATGAGCACACAGGTGATTGCGGTTCTAAGCAGTTTAGCGCTCTACATGCTTATCATCGTGGGCATCGGAATCTACAGTTCTCGCTTCAGTCGAGGCACCATGGAAGACTACCACATGGGCAGCCGCGACTTTAGGACCATAGTCCTTTTCTCCGCGGTCTTCGGGGCCAATATTTCAGCGGTGACACTGGCCGGTGTCCCTGGGGGCGCTTATCACGTGGGCTGGGTGATGTGGCCTTACTTTGCTTCCAGCTGGGCCTGGGCTACACCCTTACTCTTCTATACGGTGGGGAGCCGCTCCTGGGTCCTGGGTCAAAGATTTGGCTATATGACGGTGGCTGAGGTGGTGGGTGGACGGTGGAAGTCCCCGACTCTGGCCGTGGTGATCAGCCTGATGTTGATCTTCTACACGGTGCCTTATCTGATGACGGGTCTTCTGGGAGCCGGCCGCACGCTGGAGGCATTGACCGAAGGGTTTGTGACCCTCAATGTGGGCATGGTGGTCGTAGCATCGGCCGTACTGGTCTATCTTTTGTTGGGTGGAATGCGCGGTGCGGCCTGGGTCAACACCTTTCAGACGGGCATTTTTCTGGTTGGGGCTGTGGCCATTTTTGTTGTCATTGCTGGGGCGCTGGGGGGACCCGCTGAGGCCACCCGGCGTGTTATGGAGGATTATCCGGAACTCATGTCCCGGAGCCGCATGCCCTGGCAGCAGTTCTTCAGCTATGGGGTCATCGTCGCTCTGTCTCCCATCGTTTTTCCCCAGTTGTTCATGAGACTGCTCACGGGAAGAGATCCCAAGACCCTGAAGCAGACGATGTGTATTTATCCTGTACCTGCTTTTCTGATGATGTTCTTGATGGCTACGGTGGGGATGTGGGGGCGAACCGCTATTCCCGGCCTGGAGGGTGCCGAATCGGATGCCATATTACCGCTGCTTCTCATCCAATTCACTCCCATCTGGATGATGGGGCTCCTGGGTGCGGCAGCCTTTGCCGCCATGATGTCGACCATGGACTCGCAGTTGCTGAGTGTTACCACCATGATCGCACGGGATTTCCTCTCCCGCTCTCGCCTCAAAGATGCCTCTGATGCAACCATGGTGCGTATCAGCCGAGTCCTGGTCCTGGTCTTGACCCTCCTTGCTTTGGTGTTGGGTTTCCTCAATCCGATAGGGATTATCAAGATCATCGAATTTGCCTTGAGTGGCTTTGCCTGCATGTTGGCGCCTGTCCTGGCCGCACTCTATTGGAAGCGCTGCACCTCTCAGGCCGCCCTCTGGTCGATCGTGGCCTCACAGGTCTGCCTGTGGAGTTTCGAGATGGGTCTTCTCCCCGCCAGTTGGAGGTTCGGTTTCCTGTCGGGCTTACCGGCGATAGTGGTGGGTGTGGTCGTCCTGGTGGCGGTGACCTATATCACTCCAGTTCCCCAGGATGAGGGGACCCGGGAGTACTTCGCTATTTTCGACAAAACGACACCGTAGACCGCTGACCGCGGTCAGCGGTCTACGGAAATTCAAAATTCAAAATTCCAAATCCCAAACAAATTTCAAATTTCAAATTCCAAACCCGACCTGGAACATGCGCGAAGCGAGCAACGCAGTCCGGACGGATGATGCCGCCGCTGCAGCAGACAGTTTATGAATAGTCCGGGCTAAGAATTTTCGGGGCTGGGTTCCGGGAGCTGAGCCTTGCCTCGGTGGTTGCAGTAGGGGCACCTGAACTCAACGATCCGGTCGGTAAATTCTGTATAGATGATGTAACAGTCGTCCAGGGGACACCGGATGGGCTCATGGATCGTGTAACGCTCCAAAAAATACTGGAGGTGGAGGTCCTGCCAAGGCTGTTGCAGGTAGTTCTGTTGCCAGCTGAAGCTAGCCTTACAGTCGGGGCAGCTCACCTCAAGTCGGAATTGGCCGCTGCCGGAGTCATGCAGACCGTCCAGTCGAAGAACTTCTCCACAGGTCGGACAGCGTGGATTCTCCTCGGTACCCGGTGGGCCAAAGTAGTCTCGGATGATCTCTTCTTTTTCTTTCTTTGAGTATTGAGTCGTCTTCATAGCCGAGCCACGTGTTGAATGAGACGGACCGGGACGGGCATGAATGTCAAAACGAAGATGATCAGACCGATCAGGGCAATCAGGAACCTCCCTCGACCTAGGCGGGGAAACTCCGTGCTAGGTCTGGGATGACGGAATCCTATGAAAATGAGAATCAGGGCGAAGAGCAGATATCCTAACATGGGCCAGGAATAGAAGCTGATTCCGATCAGTGCGCCGAAGGCCACATAGGAGATGATTCGGTGACTCCGGGCCCCGAAAAGTCCGTACACGATGTGGCCTCCGTCCAACTGTCCTATGGGTAGTAGGTTAATGCTGGTGGCCAGCATACCGAACCAGGCGGCCCATCCGATGGGATGCAAGCTGATGGGGGCGCCTGCTTCACCCGGAAAGAAAGCCATCGCAGCCAGACGAAAGATTAAGGGCTCACCAAATTCCAACGTACCTTGGGAAGGATCTGCCGAGGAGAAGGGTGTCGACAGCTGCAGTCCAACAATGAGGGATGGGATGATAAAGATAAAACCGGCCAGAGGGCCGGCGATTCCCACGTCGAAAAGCTGGCGTCGGTCTGGGAAGCGGGATCGAATCTTAATCACTGCACCAAAGGTACCGAAGGGATTGAACGGAGGAGGGGCAGGGATCAAGTAAGGAAGGGTGGCGTCAATTCCGTAATAGCGACAGGTCAGATAGTGCCCCATTTCATGAGCCAGCAGAATCACCAGAATGGTAAAAGCGAAGGGAAGTCCGTTGAGAAGATCAAGGGGATGGGTCAAGATGCCGGAAAGCCGTCTCATGGCTTCGCCTGGGCTTTGGCTGACGAAGCTGACGTGCCAGAAGAAGCCCGCCCCTGTGGTGGTGACGACCGTACTCAGCAACAATATGATGTGAAGAACAATCTTCCTTTTTTTGGCCTGGGGAGAGGATTGGACTGTGAGTTCAGAGGGTTCCGCAGGTTTCTCAAATGGGGGAGAGGAATCCCAGCTCAAAATCGGCTACTGGCTGAATCGAATTTCCTTACCTGGCTTAAACCGGACGGTCTTTCCAGGAGGAATGGGGACTTCGGCCCCTGTCCTTGGGTTTCTGCCGATACCACTCTTGCGAGGCTTCACAAGAAAGACGCCGAAGCCTCTAAGCTCAATGCGCTCGCCTCTCTTCATGGCCTGTTTGAGAGCAGTGAAAAAAGAGTCCACAGCGACTTCAGCTTTGACTTTGGTGATGCCAATTCTGCTTGCGACGCGACCGACAATATCCTGTTTGATCACAGCTTCTTCATTCCCCTTTAAATGATTAATTTGACTATACTTGCCATCCGTAGCCCTGTCAACCAACTTTGGACTTTGGGCCTCTACTCGGTTAGACTGCCCATTTTATTGGAGGCTGGAGACACGCTATGGGTATCAAGCCCGATCATTGGATTGCTCGTATGGCCAGGGAGCAGCGCATGATCGAACCCTTTCAGGAATCCCTGGCCCAACGGGGAACAATCTCCTACGGCATCTCCTCCTATGGGTATGACTTTCGAGTGGATCGAACTTATAAAATTTGCTCGGGAAACTCATCCACCCCACTGGATCCCAAAGAGGTCAGTGCAGAATTTTTTGATGATTTTGAAGGGGATCATTGCATTGTTCCCCCCGGTTCGTTTGTGCTCGCTCAGTCAGTCGAATACTTTAGAATTCCTCGGGACATTTTGACCCTCTGTACCGGAAAGTCCAGCTATGCGAGGTGTGGGATCTTGGTGAATGTGACCCCCTTCGAGCCGGAATGGGAGGGGCATGCCACTTTATCGATCGCCAACACCGGGCCAGCTCCTGTGAAGATTTATTCCGGAGAGGGAATTGCACAGCTTATTTTTCTGGAGGCAAGTGAAGTTTGTCAGACCTCCTATGGAGATCGGAAAGGGAAATACCAGGCCCAAAAGGGGATTGTATTGTCCAAGAAAGGTTGACCGCTGACCGCGGACAACCGCCGGCAGACCGGCTGAAATTCAAAATTCAAAATCCCAAATTCCAAACGAACTCAAAATTCAAAACCTGACCTGGAACTTGGAACCTGAAACCTGGAACGCGCGCGAAAGCGCGCTCCGACCTGGAACTTGGAACCTGGAACCTGTAACTTGGAACCTTCAACTATGAACGAAAGCTACGATTATGCTGCAATTGAGAAGAAGTGGCAGCGAAACTGGGCCCAGGCCCGGGAGTTCGAGGTTCAGGAGGACTCCAACCGTCCCAAGTACTATCTTTTGGAAATGCTCCCTTATCCTTCGGGAGCCCTTCATATAGGTCACGTTCGCAACTATTCGCTGGGAGATTCCATTGCCCGCTTCAAGCGAATGCAGGGGTTTAATGTGTTGCATTCCATCGGCTGGGATGCCTTCGGATTGCCCGCCGAAAACGCTGCCATCCAACACAAGATTCCACCCGAGCGCTGGACTCTGGACAACATTGAGACCATGAAAAAGCAATGCCTGCGGATGGGGTGGAGCTACGACTGGAATCGGGAGATCATGACCTGCCTGCCCGAATATTATCGATGGAATCAGTGGTTTTTCCTCCAGATGTTCAAACAGGGTTTGGCCTACCGGCGGAAGGGGACTGTGAATTGGTGCGAGCAGTGTCAAACGGTCCTCGCCAACGAGCAGGTGGAAAACGGCCTCTGCTGGAGGGACAAAAGTCTGGTTGTGGAGAAGGAGCTCGAGCAGTGGTGCTTTCGGATTACCCAGTACAACGAGCAACTGCTGCAGGACTTGGATCAGTTGGAGGGTTGGCCGGAGAAGGTCAAAAGCATGCAGCGCAACTGGATTGGCAAGTCTGTGGGGGCTCGAGTGACCTTTCCGCTGGAGGATGATCCAGGGGTGGGGATCGACATTTTTACGACCCGTCTGGACACCATCTATGGGGCCACCTTTGTGGTTCTGGCACCTGAGCACGAATGGGTCAGAGGTTGGACGGATGATCCTGAACATGGCGAGGAGTTGTCGCGGTTTTTGGAAGAAGTCCGCCAGCAGGGCAGGGACGTGCGTACCGCTGAAGAAACAGAGAAGAAAGGAGTATTCACCGGACGCTACGCCATCAATCCCTATACCCAGGAGCGAATCCCTGTCTGGATCGCCAACTTTGTGCTCATGGAGTATGGAACGGGAGCCATTATGGCTGTTCCGGCTCATGATGAGCGCGATTTTGCCTTTGCCAAAAAGTACGATCTCGATATCCGTCCTGTGATTCAGTCGGAAGACCGTTCCCCCAGTTCTGATCTGGATCAAGCCTTCGTCGACTATGGTGTGCTGGTCAACAGCGAG
Organism: Acidobacteriota bacterium; assembly: GCA_022562935.1. GTDB lineage: Bacteria > Acidobacteriota > UBA6911 > RPQK01 > JADFOI01 > JADFOI01. Next base: position 2,533 of record JADFOI010000035.1, on the reverse strand, counting down.
CCTTTTTCCGGACTTTCCTCCCAAGAGGCTCAAAAAAAGATGGTGCAACATGCCCAGGCGGAAGGCTTCGGAGAAGAAAGCGTGAGTTACCGGCTGAGGGATTGGAGTATTAGCCGGCAGCGCTATTGGGGCACGCCGATCCCCATGGTTTATTGCCAGAAGTGCGGTGTCGTTCCGGTTCCGGAAGAGGATCTGCCGGTGCTGCTGCCCCAAGTCGAGAGTATCCAACTGGGGCAGTCGCCGCTTGCCACCATCCCTGAATTCTTGAACACCAGCTGTCCTCAATGTCAGGGAGAGGCCCGCCGTGAGACCGACACCATGGACACCTTTGTGGACAGCTCCTGGTATTTCTACCGCTACACCGACAATCAGATCGACTCTTCACCGGTTCGAGACGAAGCGGTCCGATACTGGTTCCCCGTCGATATGTACATTGGAGGTGTGGAGCATGCGATCTTACATCTGATCTATATGCGGTTTTTCACCAAGGTGATGCGGGATCTCGGTCTGGTTGGCTTCGATGAACCGGTTAAGGGGCTCTTTACTCAGGGAATGGTACTCAAGGGGGGCGTTAAAATGAGTAAGTCGCGTGGGAATGTGGTCTCGCCCGACACCGTGGTGGAAGGATATGGAGCCGACGCCTTGCGTCTGTTTGTTCAGTTTGCCGCTCCCGCCGATCGCGAGTTGGATTGGAGCGATCAAGGCCTGGAAGGCTGTTCTCGTTTTTTGAATCGGCTTTGGAGGATGCTCTATCGACTGCGCGAGGAGATGAGCCAGGGTGACAGTGCGGACTCCATCTCCCAGGAGGAGTTGTCGAAACGGGGAAGAGCCCTGCGGCGCAAGCTGCACCAGACGATCGGAAAGCTCACCCATGACCTGGAGCGGTTTCGTCAAAACACGGCCATTGCCGCCATCATGGAGTTGTTGAACTCGGTTTATGAGTACGTGGATCAGGAGGATCATCCCCAGCCGTCACTTCTGGAGGAAGTGTTGAAGACGATGGCTCTTTTGTTGTCCCCGTTTGCTCCCCATTTCGCCGAGGAGATGTGGGAAAGCCTGGGACAGAAGGAGCATCTGACCTTTGCTCCTTGGCCGCAGTTTGACCCGGAGTTGGCTCGGGAAGAGGGAATTAAGATCGTCATCCAGGTGAATGGGAAGGTTCGCTCCAGGTTTTCCGCCCTGCCGGGAATTTCCAAAGAGGAAATGGAGACCCTCGCCCTGGAAGACGAAAAGACCAAGGCCTTTATCGAAGGGAAACCCATTCGAAAGGTAATCGTGGTGCCTCAAAAGCTGGTCAATATTGTGGTCTAAGACAATAGACAACTGACAGCTGACAGCTGACAATGGGAAGAAGACAGGAGACATAACCGCTACCAGAAATGCACAACAGCACGACCGCACAACAGCACAACAACACGATCGCACGATTTGCACTGGCATTGTTGCTGGCGACTCAAGTCGCCTGTGGCTACAAGGTGGCCACTCACAACCGGGTGGCTCCAGACATCGGGACCCTTGCCGTTTTGCCTCTCGAGAATAAGACCACGACTTTTGAAGTGGAGCAGATCCTGACTCGATCCCTGGTGCGAGCCTTCATCGAGAAGTCTTCCTACACTGTGGTGAGCGATGCTTCTCAAGCGGATACGATTTTTCAAGGTGTGATTTCCCAAGTCAGTGCCAATCCCGTTATTTTCGGAGAACAAACTTTCGGGTCCACCTTTCTGGTCACCGTCATCGGGCGTGTCGAATTGCGAGAGCGAGAAACCGCGAAGCTACTTTTTGAGAATAACAATTTTATCTTTCGAGAACAGTATGTCATCAATGTCGATGTCCGGAACTTCTTTTCGGAGCTCAATCCTGCTTTGGGGCGCATTGCCGATGATTTTGCCTCCAGTGTGGTGACGACGATTCTGGAGAGGTTTTAGCCTAATCCGGGCTAACAGACAGAACATGGATTTTTCCGAGTTCCAGAAGACGATCCAGACCCCCCAACCCGTCTACCTCCTGATCACCGATCAGGACTACCTCAAGAAGAAAGTGTACGAGTGTTGTCTGAACCAGGTGGCAGAAGAGGTCCGTGCCTTTAACTGGTCGGTCTATGATCTGGCCAAAGATCGCGGCTCGGATCTGGACAAGCATTCCCTCTCGGAACTCCTCAACACGGCAAGGACTTTACCCTGGATGGCATCCCGTCGCTGGATTTATGTAAGGAATGCGGATCTGGCGGTTGAGAAGTTAAAGGAGTACCTACAGAATCCTTCCCCCGGCACCAGCCTGGTTCTGGAGGCCAAGAGGAAGTCACGGACCTGGTCCCATCTTCCCACCATAGAACTGCCCGCAGGGACGGATCCCTTTCGTTGGCTCATGAGCAGGGCCAAGAGAGAAGGGTATGACCTGGATGCTCGGGCAGGGGAGGCTCTGGTGGAATTGATCGGAGAGAATTATCAGCAACTGGAGGCAGAGCTCGAAAAGCAGTTTTTGTGGGAGCTGGAGAGTCGAAAAATCACCCTCGATTCGGTGCTTCGGATCACTC
>JADFOI010000146.1 GCA_022562935.1 Acidobacteriota bacterium | reverse complement strand
GGATGATTTTTGACCCTTTTAGTGTAACGCTTCGCCACGAGGGACGTAGCCAGATCCACCTGCCCACGCTGAAAGTAGCATGAATAGGGCATCCTGGAGTGTAACGGATGCGGCCACCGACCAGGAACCCCTTGCCGGGCACCCGTGGTGTGGGACAAGAGCGGAGTGATGAAAGGAGAGCAAAAGCATGATTAACAAGATGTCTCAGAACAGATCCAAACAGGCGAGGCCAGGAAAGCGCAAGGCTCCACGGACTGCCTGGAAACCCGGGCAGAGCGGCAATCCTGGCGGGCGGCCAAAGGAGTTAGCCCAAGTCAAAGCCTTGGCCCGCCAACACACGCAAGAAGCACTTGAAACCCTTGCAAAGTTGATGAAAAGTGGCTCGCCTGACCGCACGAAAGTGGCGGCGGCGGAAGCGATTTTGGATCGCGCTTGGGGTAGACCCACACAGGCGATTGACCACGGCGTGAGTGATGGTCAGGATTTTGAATTCACAATCAATATAGGCAGTCCCAAATCGCCCAAATGCAAGCCACGGCACTGATGATGGTGAAGATAGCTGATCCAAGTGGAGAGGAAGTGTCGATGTTCTCCTGGTAGGAAACAAAGTCAATCCCCGGGTTCCTGAACTCCTTCAGCGCCAGGATCAGATGTTTGGTGCTCCTGGCAAACCTGTCAAACCTCCACACCAGCACCACGTCAACCTCGAAGGAGGAACTAACCGCCTTCACGCCGACTTGAACGCACCGACCGACCAGAGCGGGCACATGTACGGTATGCCGACTATACGTCCAAGTGGCTTAGGTGATCGAAGCTACACACCGGATTTTGAGTCTTGAAGAGCACCAAGTGAAAAGTTACGAAAAGCTAACAAAACCTTGGGGATTCGCGGGTTTTCACCAGACCAGAAGGAGTGATTCATTGAGTCAATTTGAGTTTCCTAGGTGGACGAAAAGTGGATGACGCTATTACGACTGGACGCTCGAGCAGGGTCGTTCGAAGTGCGGTTACCCCTCTGCCAGCAGATCCTTAAGGACGGGCCGCCCGCCTAGCGAAACCTTGAAGCCGTAGAGGGTAAGCCCCAAACAAAAGAGGGCGACGAGAATCGAGGCGTGCGCGTACCACGCCCATAGATCGGTCGTCAGGGGATAGCCACCGAGCAGATCCATGGTGAGCGTGCCCACTAAAATGGACAGCCATCCGCAGCGGAAGAAGACGAGATACCACAGACCGATCCAGAGGACCATGCCCAGAAATCCGAAACCGGAACCGTAGACGAATACGTACAGCGCTGCGTGAATGCCTACAGCGAGCCAGGTCCTGCGAAAGACAAACCGCAGTAACAGGAGTCCGACGATAAGATACAGGATGTGTATGGAGATATTGAGCTGAATCGCGAATAGCTCGGCAAGAGACTCTTTCACACCACGCAAGGCGATGAGCTCTGCCGGGTGGCGTGGGAAGTCGGGCCGGCCTGGCACACTACCCAGCCAGAGGGGTGCCAAGCGGAACGCATGCACTGCCAATGCGCCCCCGATCCCGTAGGCGCAACCTAGGAGCACATCCCGTCCGACTCGAGGATCGCGAACTCGCCCCTCCAAGAGGCGCACCCACGAGATCAGGGTTTGAGGCCAAAGTCCTTGCGCATAAGGTTCGAGGGCGATGTAAAAGAGCCAAGCCAGTCCGAATGCGAAGAAGGCGCGATAGAGAACACCGAAAAAGACCTCGACCTGTGAGAGCTCCGGAACGTGGTGCGTTCCAAAAATCCACTGTAGCACCACCGCGGCGAAGAAGAAGCAGGCGAGCCGGAAAGCCAATTTCCGATCACCCCGCCCCGCCCTCAGATTGTGTCGTGCTAGAAGGGCAAGGGTGAGCATAAAGAGCAACTGGAATCCCACCAGAGCGAAGCGGGCCCGGGCGTCGGGGACTACCTCCTCCGAACGCACCCATCCACTGTTCACTCCCCCTTGACCCGCAGGCTCGTTCCAAGGCTCGAGGATTCGGAAGGCGACGGTCCGACCGCGAAAAAAGGCAGCTTCAATGCGAATGGGAATCTCGGGAGCGTCCGGGTAGGTTCCCTGCCAAGCGACTTGTTGATAGGCGCGGCTCGAGGGAGACAATTGTGGCTCATCGGGTGTGAAGTCTTCGAGATTGAGCTTCGCTGCGGCGAACAACGATCCCCAGTCGCCCTCCAGCGTGTCATCACCGGAATCGTCGACATCGGCAGGCACCGCCTCCAGTTGGCGCAACCGCCCGCGAGTGTCGAGCTGAAGGCTCACCATGCCCGGAACCGAGAGAGGCGGATCGTACTCGGTAGGAAAGAACTCCGTGACGCGGTGGGGCACGAGATATTGGGGGCTCTCCCGATACCAGAATCGAATCACGCTCGGCTCGCCGCGAGCCAGAAGCTCCCACCAGGTGTTGGAACGATCCCTCGACATCAGATAATCGATGTAGCTGCTGTCGAAGGAAAAGCCGTTGGTGCTGTCTCGCTGGGGCGTGGGGTAGCCCAAGTCTTGGAGGATCGCTCGAGCGTCCGCAACCAGGAGTTCGGGTGACTTGGGGAGAGGAACAATCTGGCTCAGATGCGACTGCCCCGCCATCCAGAAAGTGCCCGCCAGCGACATTAGAATCCAAACCAAACACGTCCAAGCCACGGCTGGCGAAAGGCCTTCGAACTTCCCCGCGTTAGCAACGAGCGCCGGAGCCGGTGTTTTTCCCCGAGCGACTGGGGCCGCCCGCCGATCACCGCCTTGGGTGAATGGAATGGACGCGGCTATCTGCTCCAAGTCAATCAGTACTTCTGTTGCCGATTGGCAGCGGCCCTCGACTCGCTTGACCAGCAGCTTTTGTACCGTGTGCTGCAAGGCCTCAGGAAGCTCTAGAACGTAGTCGCTCAGAGGCGGCGGCTCCTCACTCAGAATGGCACTGGCGGTCTCTATTTGCCCACCTTTCTTAAAAGGATGGACACCTGCCAGCATCTCGTAAAGAACCACACCAAAAGAGAAAATATCCGATCGAGTGTCCACTGTTTGACCACGAATCTGCTCAGGAGACATGTAGGGAACGGTTCCCAAGATTGAATCGGCTCTCGTGAGTACCGTCGTGATTTCTTCTTCCTGACCTTCAACTGGGACGACCCGTTTGGCCAATCCAAAGTCCATCACTTTGACATGACCTTTAGGTGTGAGCATGATGTTCGATGGTTTCAAATCCCGATGGACGATCCCCTGTTCATGTGCCGCCTCCAGAGCCTCGGCGATCTCGCCTGCTGTTTCAAGTACATTTCTGAGAGGAAGCGGGCCTTCTCCTAACTTCTCCTGCAGGGTCGTCCCCCGGATGTACTCCATGGAGATGAAGTCTTTGCCGTTTGCCTCGCCGATCTCATGAATGTGACAGATAAACGGGTGATCCAAGGCAGCCGCCGACTTGGCTTCCCGCAGGAAACGCTTTCGAGCAGTAGGGTCTTGCCGTAGCTCCTCGGGGAGGAACTTCAGCGCAACTTTACGATCCAGTGTGGTGTCCTGAGCTAGAAAGACTTCACCCATTCCACCTTGGCCTATTTTCTCAAGAACCTTGTAATGCGAGATGGTCGTGCCGACCATACAATCCCCCCTCGCTGTACAATGCAGTTGCTCTCAATCCTAAGTCTTGAGGTGTCCTGAAAGCAATCAAAATTGGCCGTCTAAATTGGTTTGAGTTGGCTGGAGTGAGTTAGAGTGAGTTTGCCGCGGGCACACTTCAGGCACAATTAGGGCATTTGGAGGGTGAGTCGGGGGGACTCAACTTGGCTGAAACCCGCGTCAGGAGCGTGCCCGGGGAGGGACTCGAACCCTCACGAGGGAAACCCTCTAGAGGGGACCCTCACAGGATTTTAAGTCCTGTGGGTGGGTCTTCTAAGTACCTGTAAAATAAAGAGAAATCCCGTCGCTCTTAAATCTGTGAATTGGCTGGAGTGAGCTGGAGTGAGCTGGAGTTGGTTTCTCGCGGGCACACTTCAGCACAACTCTAGGCTCTGTGGAGGTACCGCAGGAAGGCCTCTCCCCATTTGTTCCTTTGCGGAATACCTATCTAAATATTCATGGAAGTGTTCGAGGCCAAGGAGAGGCAAGGAAGATACCTTCGCAAAATGTCTCCCCGACTGGTCAAGGCTCAAGGTTCATCCGCCGCAGCAGGTCAGTGAAGCGATGGTCACGCACATCTCGAAAGCGGGGGCCGACATAGGCACAGATCGCTCCTTCGCGTGGGCTTTTGACATCTTGATCCTGGATCTATAGTCTCTGACTTTCTCCTCCAGCCAAAATCTGACCGGCGCCTTCTGCTAGGATGGAGACCGATCGTATGAGTCTCGTAAGGTTTCAAGTGCCCAACCGTTTGGCGGCTCCGATCCGTGCCTCCGGCCGAAGCCGGCGCTGGGCACGGATGACTTTCGTGGTCCTCGCGGCAATGGGAGGCTGGCTGCTGGCTGGAATCGTCAGCAGTCAAAACGAGACCGGAGACGCTCCCGAGGCTGAGTTCCACATGGTGCGCTTGGTCCACGGGGATTTTGGAAGGGCCGGATACCGTTTTTGGGGTCGGCCCTATTGGGCGATTGACTATCCCCTGGCTGAAGCAAACTTCCTTCCGGCACTCCGCGAGACGACCACTATTGACGTTGCGGATGACAGCCGGCATCTGGAGATTACGGACGACCGGATTTTCCAGTATCCTTTTCTGTTCATGCAGCAACCCGGGCGGGGTAACTGGAACCCCACCGCTCTGGAGGCCGAACGCATGCGGGAGTATTTGCTGCGCGGCGGGTTCCTGGTGGTCGACGATCTTCACGGTGAGTACGATTGGCGTGTTCTTGAATCCGGTATGCGGCGCGTTTTTCCAGACCGTCCGATTGTTGATATTCCGGAGGACGATCCACTGCTGAACGACTTTTTCCTGCTCGACAAGCTCACGCAGATTCCTGGTCAGCGGCACCTGCGACGCGGTTCCGGCGGACGAATCGTGGCGCAGATGCAAGGTCCGCCGAGTTTGCGGGGCATCTACGACGATCACGGCAATCTGATGGTCGTCATCAACTTCAACATCGACATGGGCGATGGCTGGGAACATGCTGGCGATCGCCCGTATCCGGTTGGGATGAGTGCGTTGGCGTATCAATTTGGCGTGAACTACGTCATCTACGCCATGACGCACTAAAGGGTCCCCGCATTGAGGTGGTTAGGGAATTTCTACGTGGCGTAGAATCGCACGCGGTTCAAGAATGACCCGAAGTAGTTGGCCAAGCCTCTCCGCATTTGTTCCTTTGCGGAATACCTATCCAAGTATTCATGAAAGTATTCGAGGTCAAGGAGAGGCAAGGAAGATACCTTCGTGATGCATCTCCTCGACTGGTCTAGGGTTCAAGGTTCATCCGCAGTAATAGGTCTTGGAAGCGGGGGTCGACGCGGAGGCTGTCGAAGACCGGAATCACACCGATATAAGGCATGTTGGGGTCACGCACCTCGAAGCCTCGCTCCAGCCACTCGACGGCTCGGTCGTTCTTCCCGGCCCTAGCATACAGGCCCGCCTACCTGGGTTAACGTTTTCCTGTCACCGTACCTACCAATCGTTCCGGTGGATACGTTTGTCCATCAGAATCGCATAAATGTAAGAGGGTCCCCGGAGGTCTTGCACAGGGACAGTGTTGCGTAAGGGCACTCGCTGCAGCGCCTTCTCGAAATCCGACTTCGCAATCTGCTGATTCACTGTGCTGGGAACGATGTAGCCACCGAACATCCCATAATGAAACGCCTTACCACGGATCTGGTGGAACTCCTCACCTTCGTGTTCCTGGATACGCGCCCAAACGGCCTCAATGTTTGGCATGGTGCTCCTTTCCCGCCGAGAAGCGGCTTCTTCCGATTGATGTTGTTTGCCTTCCTGTCCAAGCCCGATCACGGTAGCAGTCTCGGCCTCTATTTCAATAACCTGGACGTTCTTCAGGAGATGCTGATACGTCCGACAATAATACTGCGCCAGACTCTCTTTTCGTGACGGGTGTAATGACCTTGGCATAACCACGAGGCGGTCTATTCCATGAAGAAAGGAAAGGTATAGCAATGCTTCATTGATGCAGCTAATCTTGGCACTGGGAACCTTGCCTGACTCAGTCCAGCGGTAATTCTTGCACTCACCCACATAGCGTTTGTCCACAGACACTAAATCAAAACGATGCTCCTTAGCTGGGTCTCCTATCGGGATCGCATGGCCCAAAAGGAACTCAACTCCATAATGAGCCGAGAGGATTTCTGCTGCCTTTCTCTGGAACCACTGGCCTTTTTCGGTGTTGGATGTGTACTCTTCCGGGGCATTGGGACACGTCGTCTTCATCTCAGGCGGGCTCTCCTCTTTATAGACCCCAGCCTGGCCGCAGTACACCTGCTCGTACCACTCCAATAGGTATTGATACTCCTTGGGAATCTCCACGGGGTCGGGCAGGACTTTCCCATTCTTACGAAAGGGATGATGCTCATCGCCAGGGCGAAATAAACGTCTCCGGCCCCTCCCGGTCTCATACAGCATTCTGTAGTTGTTAGGATTGGGACGCTTATTCGCTACGCAATGCTGTGAGACGTGGATCGGTACCCCAGGCCTAAACTCACTGGCGATGCTTTCTCCTGCTACACGATCCACAATCTCTGCCACTGAAAAGTCCTCTTGGTGTGGGTTTTCATGTTGAAGAAGAGCCGCGGCTATCCACACCTCCGCTGCTACTTTGATGTTTTGATTCATCCGTAACAACCAATACTAAAGTACTTACTAAATAAAGTAAA
>JADFOI010000145.1 GCA_022562935.1 Acidobacteriota bacterium | reverse complement strand
TAACTGTACCGCGGGTTCAAATCCCGCCCTCTCCGCCATGGATTTACCCATCCAACTATTCATTAGTGTTTGTGGCCGCGCATCTTTTCTTCCGGGTAGTTACACCTCGCTAACCTAGACCAGAATACTTAAAAGAGTGACGGGGGAATCCGCTTTAGTAGCCTTTGCGATTGTGTAGCTGCTACCTCACGGCTCAAGATTCATCCGCCACCGGTGGTGGAAGCGAGGGTCGTCACGGAGGAGGTCAGTAGCAGTGCGTGTTGGTAAGCCTTAGGAAGGCCGGTCGGTTTTAAACACCCGGTTGCCCCCGCCTTCTTTGGCAGCACTGAGTGCCCGCCTGGCCTCTGCGACAAAGGTTTCGAGCGTATCCTCAGCAATCAGGTTAGCGACTCCAAGGGAGATAGTGACAGAAGGGAGAGGACTTTCGTCGGATACGAAGCTGTAGATTTTCGCCTCAGTCACCGCCTGACGCAGGCGTTCGCCAACGGCTTCGTCGGCAGGGGCGTCCGCGGCCAGCAACAGGGCAACGAACTCATCTTCCTCGTACCGCGCAAGAATCTCGCCTTGACGCATGTTTTCTAACAGGGTCCGTGCCACCGTATGAATGACGCGGTCACCAGCCGTAGATCCGTGAGTGTCGCGGTATTTCTTCAAATCGTCTATGCGGATCAGCAGCAATGATAGGGGCTCGGGCTTCCTTTTAAAACGGATAATCTGCCACGCCAGCATGCTCTCGAGCCAGCGACGATCATACAGACTGGTAAGACCATCGATAAAGCTATACCGTTCATATTCACGCTGCGATTCTTGGTTCGACAAGATAAGAGAATCCGCATGACGCAAACGCCTGGCCAGGATAAACAATAGATTACGTGCAATAGGTGAAGCATCAACAAGGGACCACAGGGTCTCTTCGTCAAGTACCAGCAAACTGCAGTCATCCTCGGCAACAACATAGGCTGAGGTCAGCTGGCGGTCGATGAGCGAGAGCTCACCTACAACTTCTCCCGGTTCCAGTATCGCAATCGCATCGAGATCAAGCTTGAGGTGAATGCGTAAACGACCGGAAACAAGAAAGTAAAGGAACTGATTTGGCTTTTCGGCATGTAGGAGCACTTCGCCCCGTTTGACCTGTTGAATAGGGCAATCTTCGAGAAGACCGCGAATCGATTCAAGATCGACCCCTTTCAGGAGAAGCAAACTTTCGAGCTGATCCCTATCCAGAGAATCTTTTTGATCAGTCATGGTATATAGTGCGCCTTTATGCTAAGTGTCTCGCTCCATAAATACAATGATGTTGACTGATGGGTCTTTCAAGGAACGAGGCACTCAGGCTTGAGAAGGTGAATGGCAATGGGGGAGCGAGAGCGAAGGCAAGGAATGTGCGGAGATCGCTGAGGGAAGCAATTCTTTTGCAAGTTCTGTGGCATTAGGTGCAGCTTCCTGACTTGCTCAAAACCTCCCGACGGACCTAACTCACTAAATTGATTGGGTTTAGCTATCCCTGGTCTAAAGTGGAGTGGAACTTGCTCACCCTACCCCATTGGGTCCCGTTCTATGACAAGGTTGAGGCTTCAAACTGACTCGATTTTCCTAGACCCGCAGAGCTTCCTGCCTCTTTTGGACAAGGAACTGGCGCGGGCTGAGAGGTACAATCAGTATGTGTCTATACTCCTGCTCAAACTTGAAGGAGTTCCTAGGCGAGAACAAGATTTTTGGCTGGAACGCTTGGCCAAAGTCTTAGCAGACAAGGTGCGCAAATCGGATTGCTTTGGGGGTTTTGAAGAAGGAACTCTAGGAGTTATTCTTATTTGTGCGAGTGCTGAGAATGCCCGAACAGCTCTAGAACGCTTGACAGTTGAAGCTCTTCTTTACTTATCTGGCGGTCCTCAAGGGATTACTCTCAAGACTTCCTATGCCGTATTTCCTTCCGAAGCCACTTCACTGGACTCGCTTTGCGACTTAGCGACTGAGCGCCTCCTGAAGGAACATCACGCTTGACGACTCATCAGCATGAAAGAGTATCCACATCTTCTTCATTTTCTCGAGCACTCTAACACCGACCCCTCTCGCCTGATCGTTGAAGACGAGCTCAGCGGCATTTACAACCGTCGTTTTCTTCGCAGATACCTACAAGACAAGGTCCAGTGGGATTCCCTGGAGAGCGAGCCGGTGTCGTTGCTCAAGATGGACCTGGACCATTTCAAACATATCAACGACACCCACGGTCATAGTGTTGGCGATCAGGCCCTCATCTGGGTAGCCGAGTTGATGAGAGAGGTGTCCAAGAAGAATGGATTAGCCGTCCGTTATGATGGTGATGAGTTCGTGATTCTCATGCCAGGTGCGAATAAGGAGACGGCCCTGAAAGTGGGTCAGGAGCTCATTCAGCTGGCCCATGAAAAGCCAGCCCTGGATAAAAGGAATCTTGAGCTTCCCATCACCTTCAGTATCGGCGTTGCCTCCGCCCCTGAGGATGCTCAGAACGGCAACGATCTCATTAATAAAGCAGACACTGCGCTTTTTTACGCCAAAGAGTCTGGGCGGGCTCGTCTCGTGAACGCCGGCCAAGTCCCCCTCCAGGACGTCTTCCCTAAGACAACTCTCCAGCGATTGGATCGAGTCCATAGAACTGGCCGCGAGACTCAATATTCCCGGTTGAACGAGGCACTGAAGGAATTCAGTCAGGGCACAAACCAATTTCTCCTCATCGAAGGGGTCGACGGGATGGGCAAGAGTGAGTTCTTGAAAACCATCTGTCAAAAGCTGGCCGAAACCAACACCATTCCGATAAAGGTGAACGGGAGGCCACAGGAGAATTTTCGTCCCTACCACCTGATCACCTACATCCTCGCTGAGATTCTGAATCAGCGGCCCGACAAGGGCAGAGCAATCCTGGATGACTTGACTCGCAAAGAACTCACCTATCTGTCCTACATCTTGCCTCAACTGGTCAAGCCAGGAACTCATTTTGAACCGGAAGATGGAATGACTCAGCGTGAGGAACTTTTTGCCACCCTTGCCCATACTCTCCCCAAGCTCCTCGGCTCCCGCCCCCTCATTCTGCTTATTGATGATCTGCAGTTCAGCGATGAGGCCTCGCTTCTCCTGTTGCGTCGATTGCTGCTATCCCAAGACACTCCGATCTTCATCTGTGGGACCTCCACGCATATCCAACCAGGAGAAATCGAAAGAGCGCCGACCCCACTGGAAAGCTTCTTCGCCGCGCATCATCAGGAGTTGAACATGGTCAGGGTACTCCTCACCCCCCTCACGGCCACCCACATCATCCAACATTTTCAGCAGATCTTCCCTCAACTGCGTTTACCCGAGAACTTCGCGGAACATGTGGCCCAGATCACTCAGGGCAATCCTCTCTTTATCAATGAACTTGTGCGCAAGCTGGTTCTGGGTAGAAAAATCGTCTTCACCGGCCAACTGTGGGATATCGAACCTTTGGAGAAAGAGGATTTACCCAGATCTCTGAAGGAGATAATCAGCCAGAAAATCGCCGTCCTCAATGAAGAGAACAGAAAGTTACTCGACCAGGCCTCCACCTTTGGGGAGCAGGTCTCCCTGAGTATGCTGGGCGGAAGTTCTGAAACAGAAGAGGGCAAGGTCCTGGACTTTATCGATGAGGGTGTGGCGCTCGGTCTAATCGGCTCACAGTACCAGCGAAACGATGAGACCATTCGTTTTTTGAGCAGAAGCATTTTGGACATCACCTACGGCGCCATCGAGGAAAATCGCAAACGGGAACTGCACGAGCGTATCGGCAACTACCAGGAAACTCGTCATGCCCAAGGCCTGCTTCTCTCGACCACCACTCTTGCTTACCACTTCCAGCGCTCGTCCAACCAGGCGAAGGCTCGAGTTTACCGCGAGTCGCAGCAGGTCTACGACGAGAAGATATTCAAAGCGGAAGAGGCCATACGCTACAACGGCGTGAAGTTGGCAGAACTCGGCCCGGCGGACATACCCCTGGATCCCGTAGCTCTGGCCCATGCCCCAGAGGTCATTCGCACACTGCTCACAACCACTCGCAAGATCCAACTGTACCCACCCGGAAGTCCAGCCATCGTCAGGGCCACCGGACAACTGAAGGAATCCATCGACAAGATCCTGGCCCACAACGATCGCCTCAATATCACTGAGGCCCAAAAGGCTCTGTCGGTCAATGGCGAACCCTTGGATGTGGCCCAATACAACTCCATTGCCGAGACCTTCGTCAACTTCATGATTCGCCTGGGGTTGCAGGGCATTGCCTTTTCTCGAGGTCTCACCGAGCAGGAACTGAGGGGTCTGCTGGAATCTCTGGACCAGGTCAGCGCAAAAGTGATCGATCGGCGTTTCTGGCAGCGTTTTGTCTCAAGACAGGGCCTGACTCATATTGAACTCGAACAGGTGCGCTACACGCCCACGGCCGAGCCAGATGGGCTGCAGGAAGCTGTCGGAGTCCGGCCGAAACACGCTGCTGCCCGCCTGCTTGCTGCAGACCAAGGGTTGGATGAACAGGATCTGAACCAAGTTCCCCGGGTCGTCCGCTGTCTTGTTAGCGCCTCCAACAATATTAAGCTCTACCCACCACAGAGCCAGGTCATCGGCCGCTCCATTGAAGAACTCTGGGTGGCTCTGCGAACGATTCTCGACAGAAGACCTGCCCTCACTCTGGCGCGGGTCCAGGAGGCTCTCCTGGTCAACGGCCAGAAGGTGGAAACCAAAGATTTTAAGGCCATAGCGGACGGTTTTCTCAATCTTCTGGAAACCATCGGACTCAGGAGTCTTTCCTTCTTGCAGCACATCTCCTCCCAGGAACTAACAACCTTTATTACCGCACTCCGTCAGCCTCCAATAGAGGGATTTGATCGTAGCTCCTGGCGTCGCCTAGCTCAGGACCAGGGATTATCCGGCATCCTCTTTGACCAGCGTACCTATGAAATCCTGGAAAGGCAGGCAGGCGTTGGTACGGCCCAAGAAGAGCCTTGGGAAGAGACTCGGACGGAGACAGAACTGGAGCCTGGGCAGATCGGACGGGTCACTGACCCAGACCTGCCAGCACAGGGGGCTGTAGAACCCGAACACGTCCAGCCAAGCGAATCTTTTCCCCAGTCGATGGAAGTGAGACTGCGCGATCTCTTTCTCAAGGGCGATAAAGAGCAGGCTCGGCAGCTGATCCGACAGTTTTTTCAGGAGTTTGACCACCAAACCCCACAGATTTGTACAGAGGCAATCCAGGTTTGGGGCCGTTTGCTGAAAGAGTTGGACTTTCAGCCTCGATGGGTGGAACTGCTGACGAATCCCCTTCTGCTTGCTTTCGCAAAAGAGAAAGATCCCCAGCTTCTGGGAGAGATGGCTGTCCTGCTTTTCCGAACCGGGATCCATCTCATCCTGCTTGCTGACTACACACAAGCGAATCGAATCTTCACTCATCTGGGCCAGCGCCAGCGGAAGCAGCGGGGAAAACAAGATCCAGAGGCCGGGCCGCAGGAATGGGTTTTTCTCCAGGAGCTGGATCCGAAAACCAGGCGGCTCCTTTTGGAGGATCTGAAATCCCAGGAGCCCACTCGAGTAGAGGAGACCAGGCAACTGCTCAGTAGCCTAGGCCCCGTAGCTTTGCCCTTGTTGGTTGAGGGAATCAAAGAGGAAGACAACGCTGGGTTGCGGCAGATTGCTTGCCGTCTGCTGGGTAGACTAGGGCAAGAAGCGGCCACGCTTCTCAAACGTGAGCTGGTATTGGAGGGCATCGCCGAGCAGCGCGTGCGAATCCTGGAGACAATCGGCGCGATCACCAAAGATCTGAAAAAGGAGCTGGCCTACGCTCTGGAGGAAGAAAGTCCTAAAGTGCGGCGAGCCGCATTGGGTCTGGTGGAAAGTTTGAACGACGAGCGTCTTACCTCACTGCTGTTTGACTATGTGAACCACCGGGACTCGGCTGTAGCGGTGACTGCCATCAGGTCCTTAGGGAGAATCAAGCCCGCCGGAGCAGTGGCCGTGCTTGTTTCTCTGATCGATACTGCCCGGGAGACGGGGCGCATCATCGCCGCCTGCCAGGCTCTAGGAAAGATAGCCGACCCAGCGGGCATTGAACCACTTGCTCAGCTCATAGCTCAGGGAGGCTTTTTCTCGTCCTACAGGAAGAAGAGTCCCCTGGTCCGTGCCGCTGCCGCTGCCGCTCTGGCCCAAATATCTCATCCTAAAGTGGCCAAAGTACTGGCTCGCCACCTGGAAGACCACGACTCGCGGGTGCGACAGACCGCCCATGAAGTCGTGAACCGCCACTGAATCCTCACCTTTTTGGGAAGGGAGAAGGTGAACCACCGACTTCAAGCTGGCTGATCTCCAAGGGGATACACCCCTCGGTAGTCAGGGACTGGGTTGGTCATAGGGATCCAAAAACCACCCTGAAGACTCTCCATGTCTCCAGATGGACACCTACAAAGTGTTGATTTTATCAGGGTACGGATTGTGTCGTAGAATCCCGCCCTCTCCGCCAGAACTGTAAGGCCCGTAGATTCAGTAGCTCGATAGCTGTTCATTGCCGTCTCAACCGAATTTCAGCCAGAAACGCCTGTCTTCAGGCTTCTCGATGTGGGTCTTCGACGGAGGCGGCAGGAGTTCCAATGTGTGGGTGGTACACAGTACGTATCCGACAGGTCACGAAAGGGAAACAGGATTCCTAGAAAAGGGGAGTTTTTGTTTGGTGTATTGAGGTAGTCATTCCAGAGGGGTTTTTACCAGCGGTCGATACCTGGTTTTGTGCCTGTTTAACGGTTCTCCTGCTGTAATTTCATCCTCTGTTCGGAGGGTTGTGTTTTCCTTAAGGCCTGCCAGTATGCTTCCATTCTGGCATTTCGTTTGTC
>JADFOI010000144.1 GCA_022562935.1 Acidobacteriota bacterium | reverse complement strand
CGCAGACATCGTCCTCTACCGCTCCGAAAGGGGTCTGATCGCCCATCGGGTCATCGAAGTCTCGAACAGAGCCGCAGGCTTTAGCCTGCGGGCCTCTTCTAATTTCCTAGCAGAGAGGCTGAGCGGAGCATGACCTGAGAGTCCTCGCCGTTCTTGTCGGTCCAGGCCACATAAACGTTCTCGCCATCTGAGGCCAGCATGGGCAAAATGGAATTGTGAGTACCGTCGCTGAGCTGGTAAGACTCACTCCACTCCCCTTCGTCCTGATCCAGGTGGGCCAGGAAAATTTGAGGCCTGTCCTCCACGATGTTCTCCCAGGCAATCCACACCCTGTCGTTCTTATCGACTCTGACCTCGGCATGCAAGACGGTATGAGCCGGGGTTCTGGCCATGAGCCGTCGGGGAGCGAAACTCCGGCCTGCATCGTCTGAGTAGGTGTAGTAGATTCCCGCCTCCTCATCCGTCCGGCCCCCGGTAAACCAGGCTGCATGGAGCCTCTCCCGGTTGTCGTTGGTCATCGAGGCGGCAGCATGGGGACAAAAGGTAGCGATCCAGCCATCTTCACTGATATAGGTAGGTTCGCTGAAGGTCTGTCCTCCATCGGTGGAACGAACCACCACCTGGTCGCGCAGATACTCGTCGGTCACAAACCGATAGGAAATGATCACCGTCTCCCCGCCATCCAGGAAAGCAATGTTGGGCACGCAACAGGAACACACTCTCATACCGGTGACAGGATAGTTTTCACTCCAAGTCTTTCCCCCATCATCGGAGGATGCCATCATGAGTTGAGAGTTGTCGTACTCATAGATCTTCATCGGCCTGGCCGGCCTGCTCAAGGTGGATTCCGGGATGGTGAGATCCTTCATCTTGATGTGCTTGCGAGCTTCCGCGGGCGAGATCGGATCAGACATACCGATAAAATTTCGGTTGCGGCCGTCAATCCAACTCGCATACAGCTTTCCGTTGGGACTGGCGGCAATGGTACCGAAAGCGTGATTAACCGACATCCCATCGTCATTCAAGGTAGCAGCCGGTTGAAAGGAGCCTCCTGCCTCTGCATAGACCACCTTCATGTCTCCTCCTGCACCCTTCCCTCCGCCTTGACCATAGGAAGACCAGAGAGCCGCCATACCACCATTGGGAGTGATGATGAACTTGGTGCGGTTGTCGCCTCCATACGACTGGACCTGTCCCGGCTGGTCGTTCATCCGCTGGGCCTCACCTAATCCCTCAGTATTCACTGCGGCGATATAGACATCACGACCTTCCGCCTCCGGGGCATCCTCGGTCCAGCTCAAAAACACCGTCCCGTCAGGAGCGACTTTCAGGTACTGATCGGCAGGATGGCCCTCAGGATCTCCCACCGGAAAGGATTCGTTCAAGGAAAGAGCCGTTGCCCCTGAAGCGTCGTCTGCTTCCGTGCTGCTGCATCCGGACAGAGTAAGTGACAGGCCCGCAAGTAAAAAAAGTGCATTTTTCATGATACCCACCTCATGAAGTTCAAAATGTGCATAGATGACTTTCTTGTGGCATGCTACATCCTTTGGGTCAGCTGGGTCAATCAGGGATATCGCATCCGACAGGTGGCTTTCTTGACTCCACTTGTTCGCCCCACGTACAATCAATTGGCGCGAAAACCCTCAGGTGTAACCAGGTTTTGACCCTGATCTGGCGGACCAAAGACGATGTCCAAATCACTGCTTGAATCAACCAACGATCAAACTGTGAGAGAAATATGTGCCCAGGCCTGCTCTGTTCGTGACGGTGGAAAAGGCCGTGTGGTCAGCTTCTCCCCCAAGGTCTTTATCCCTCTGACCCGACTGTGTCGGGATTTTTGCAGCTATTGTGTCTTTCGACAGAGTCCGCGGCAAGCGAAAAGTCTCTATATGAGCCCTGAAGAGGTGCTGGAGGTGGCTCGCAAAGGAGAAGCAGCAGGCTGCCGGGAAGCGCTCTTTGTTCTAGGGGAAAGACCGGAAGAGCATTATTCAGAGGCTCGGGCATGGCTCCAGGACCACGGTTACGAGAGCACCATTCACTATTTGCGAGAGATGTGTGAGCTGGTGCTCCGGGAAACCGATCTTTATCCTCACAGTAACCCCGGCACCATGACTCGAAGTGAGCTTCAAACTCTCCAAGAGGTGAACGTTTCGATGGGTTTGATGCTGGAGAGTACCAGCGAACGTCTTTACCAGCCGGGAGGTCCCCATGAGCACGCTCCCAGTAAACACCCACAGGTCAGGCTGAAGACCCTGGAGCTTGCTGGAGAGCTGGGTATCCCTTTTACCACGGGTCTTCTGGTCGGAATCGGTGAGACACCCCAAGAGCGAATCGACTCTCTTTTAGCCATCAAGGATCTGCAGGAGCGTTTTGGCCACATCCAGGAGGTGATTATCCAGAACTTCTGCTCCAAGCCCACCACACCCATGGAGAAGTCCCCCCAGGCCTCTCCCGAGGAGATGCTGGAAACGGTCGCCCAGGCACGGATTCTACTGGGCCCGGAGATGAACCTTCAGGTGCCTCCCAATCTCAGTTCCACCTACCTGATGTACCTGGATGCAGGAATTAACGATTGGGGAGGAATCTCACCCGTAACCAAGGATTATGTGAACCCCGAGGCCCCCTGGCCTCATATCGGGGAAATGCAGCAGTCCATGAAGGATCATGGATATCAACTCAGGGCCCGTTTTCCCATCTACCCGGAATATTTCATGGAAAGCTCTGAATGGCTCACACCAGAACTGCTCCAGCGGCTTCGTGGTGAGGCGGATGAGCAAGGTTACTTGCACGGGTGCGACTGGAGCGGCGCTCCCTTCCCTGCTCCATCGAAACCCTACCGTGAACTCCAGCTATGAAAGAAGCGATTGAAAGTTACCTGAAAACTGCGACCAGCAAAACTGCCCACATACTGGAGCGCTCACTCACAGGGCAGGATCTTTCCGAGGACGAAGCCACAAGCCTGTTTTCGGCAACGGGTACGGACTTTTGGGCGGTGTTGTCGGCTGCCGATACTCTTCGTCACCAGACCGTGGGGGAGGAAGTCAGCTATGTGGTGAACCGCAACATCAATTTCACCAACGTTTGCGTCAAGCGCTGCAGCTTCTGCGCCTTTAGTCGTACCTATCGCAATGATGAAGGATACTACCTGCCCCAGGAGGAAATTCTTCGAAGGGTCCGTGAGGCCTATGAATATGGGGCAACGGAAGTCTGTATCCAGGCAGGACTTCCCCCGGGCATGGACGGTGATCTGTACATCCGTCTGTGCCGAGCCATCAAGGAAGCCATACCCGCACTCCACATCCATGCCTTCTCTCCCGAGGAAATCCTCTATGGAACCCAATGCTCCGGCATGAGTTTTCGCGAATATTTGTCGGAGCTGAAAAGTGCTGGCATCGGGAGTCTGCCCGGGACTTCCGCCGAGATACTGGTCCAGGAAGTTCGAGACCGCATCGCACCGGGACGGATCACCACCAGCCAGTGGATCGAAGTGATTCAAACCGCTCACTCGCTTGGAATCCCCACCACCTCGACCATCATGTACGGTCATGTGGAAACCACTCGCCACTGCGCACAGCATCTTTTGTTACTGAGGGATATGCAACGGCAGAGCGGAGGTTTCACCGAGTTTGTCCCACTGAGCTTTATTCACACCGATGCTCCCATGTTTACGGATGGACTGATCAAAGATGTCCGGACAGGGGCCAGTGGAATGGAGGTACTGAAGATGCATGCCATTTCTCGTCTGGTTCTCAACCAGGACATTCCCAACCTTCAGGTTTCATGGGTGAAGGAGGGATTGAAGTTATCCCAGGCCTGCCTGGCTGCGGGTGCCAACGACATGGGCGGGACCTTGATCAACGAAAGCATCTCCACATCGGCCGGTGCCACTCATGGGCAACTGGTTCGCCCTGTCGATCTGCGCCGTGTGATTCGTGATGCGGGACGCATTCCGGTCGAACGATCGACCCTCTACAAAGAACTGCACCGTTTTGACAGCGAGAAGGTGACGAAGCTGAATCCTCTGGACCGTCTTTCCGATGAAGAGGCCCGCCGCTTCGGCTCCTATGAGCAACTGACCCAAATGGATCGGTTCAGGTTTCAAGCACCCCCTAAGAGCGCCGAAAAAATTGCGGGATCCTGAATGACTCCCTTAGGTCCAGCCGGCTTCTGACCTATGGCCCACGCACTGACCGTTTTTCGTTTGTTCCTGATCTTCCCCTTTGTCTTTCTCATGACTCGAGAAGATGCCGCTTCCGCCGTGTTGGCAGGGATTGTGTTGGTGGTGGCGATCGTATCGGATATCGTCGACGGACCCATTGCACGGCGTCTGGGAACCGCGACTGTAACAGGTCGCGCCGCTGATCATACTGCCGATTTTCTCTTCGTGACCTGTGGCCTGATGGCAGGCGCCACCCGTGGAGTGTTCCCCTGGATCCTTCCCCTTTTGATCGCCACCGCCTTTGCCCAGTACGTGATCGATTCCTATTGGCTGCATCGCCAGCGAGAGCTCCGCATGAGCTGGCTGGGCCGCTGCAATGGGATGCTCTATTTTGTTCCCCTGGGCGGTGACATTCTGATTCGTCTGGACCTCAGTTTCTTGGAGCTTCTGCTCACTCCGTTGATTTGGTTACTGATCGTCAGTACCCTGCTCTCCATCGCCGACCGCCTGGCAGCTCTCAACCCGCGTTCCCAGCGGCAGCAGAGAGATGAGGCCGGCTAGCCCGGATTTCTCACAAACCTTGGGAGACTCTCTCAGGCCCCCTCGATCTTGGATTGACGTGTAGGGGCGCACGGCTGTGCGCCCACAAACCACGATTTATCAAAGGTTTATAGGGCGCACGGCCGTGCGCGCCTACGCAGAAAGCCTATTCAAATGTGACTGGCAATCCGCATTAGGTCCGCTGGCCAAAGAGCTCTCGATTGGCCCGGCGCAGAAAGAGAAGGCCGATCGAAGCATTGAAAAAGATAAAGAAATTGTGCTGGACGAAGCCAAAAGTGCTCATCTCACCCGGTCTTTCGGGAAAGAGGATCACCCAAAGAAGGATCGCCACCGAGCGCATGGGGCCAGGTGAAGCGGCACCGAAGAAGATCACCGGCAGATAGCCTACCATTTCACTGAAATTTGCCTCCACACCAAAGAGTCGCAGGGACAGAGTATAGACCAGGACTGCCCCCAGCATGGCCGGCGAGCGTAGAACGAGTACAGCTCCATACTGCCAGGCTTTGGCCTGCCGGAAGGAGTGGAACAGGGCTCTGT
Organism: Acidobacteriota bacterium; assembly: GCA_022562935.1. Classification (GTDB taxonomy): domain Bacteria; phylum Acidobacteriota; class UBA6911; order RPQK01; family JADFOI01; genus JADFOI01. The sequence continues at coordinate 1,610 of JADFOI010000144.1, read as the reverse complement.
CGCGAAAAGCCACCCCTTTCCCAATTCGGCCGCTAAAGAAGAGATGGAAAACGACGAAGAATATACCCGCGCCCAGGGCAATCCAGGGGATGAGGTGAAAGATCTCAGGAAAGCGATCCCACTGGAGGGTGACACCGATGGTGGCCCAACCCAGCAGGTAGTAAAACTCACAGAACATGACAAACAGCATGCTGGAACCCACTTCCCAACCGGGAACCCCGTCTCGGCGATTCAAATAGAGTGCCATGGCCCCCTTGCCCACCTGTTCGTTCAGGATGGAGAGGATGTAAGCACTGCCTCGGATAGGGAGGAGGTCGAAGTAATTAATCTTGGCATTGAACCAGTTGATCACGCGCCAGATAACCAGGGTATCAATGGTGAAAAAGAACAGCGAATAAGGAACCATCAGCCCCAGCCACCGCCACCAGCTCACTTTGCCGAAAATCTCCCTCAGGTAGGGAAACAATCCGCTTCCCTGGGCCGCAGCCGCCCGGTCGAGAACCGTGTAGAGGTAGATGAAGCAGGCCAGGGTGATCAGCCAGGGAAGGAGCCGCTGCCACAAGGGGAGCTTGGGTCGAATCTGGGGAGAAGGACTGCTCTGGGACTCTATCGTTTCATTCATGTTCTGTCTCCAAACTATGCTGGATCATCTCATCCAACCCGGTCAACTCCATCCCCAGCTCGGCGGCCGCAGGGTTGGGGTCCAACTTCGTGTCCGCCGTGATCACTTCCAGCACGTCAGGCGAAAATCCAGCCGGGGCCATTCTCTGACGAATGGCCAGTGCCGTTTTCACCAGACCTTTGGGAATCGACGAGATCCGGATCGGGTGTCCCAACAGATGGGCGGCACGGAGAACCATTTGGCGATGGGAGAGAGTCGCGGGCCCCGCCAATTCCAAAGTGCGATCCTGGGCCCGATCCGGGCTGGAGGCTAATCTGGCTGCAGTGGCCACATCTTCCACATCCAGGGGTTGCTCCAAGTGCCGCCCTCCACCGATCAGCCAGGCTCGGGGACGAAGGAGCTGACGTCGCAGGGCTGCTGCGCCTTCCGTTTCTCGACCCAGAAGAAGTGGCACTCGCAAGATAGTGTAGGCCAACCCCGACACTTTGACCAAGGCTTCCGCTTGGCCCTTGGTTTTGAAGTAGCGGTTGCTTGAACGTTCGTCTGCCCCAATCGCACTGACCAGCACGAATTTGTCGACGGCACTCTGAGCGGCAGCTTCAACCACTGCGCCCGTGGTTGCAACGTTGGCCCTCTCATAGCTGGAATCGGGGCGTTCGATCAGGAGACCCGCCAGGTGAATCACAGCGTCCGCTTCCTGGAAAGCGGAACCCAGACTCTCAGGGTCATCGTATGAGATCAAGGCCACTCGACTTGTGCTGTTGGGAAGGGGAGGAAGCTGCTCCGCAGCACGTTGGGAGCGGACTGCAGCCACGAAGTCGATCCCTTCGGGTCGGCCACGGAGAATGGCCTGCCCGATAGCGCTATTGGCACCGGTAATGGCGATTTTCATACTCTGAGTGAGTATAACGCCCACGCTGCCCCTAATCCCTCCACATTACGGAACTCAATGAGCCGGTATGACGTACAAGGCCCACCTTCTGGCCTT